>JAOZLK010000294.1 GCA_029934875.1 Bacteroidales bacterium
GCCGAGTGGAAAACCTCAAGGCTCAAGCGTTACCAGAATGAGATCCACAGGAAATATGCATTTTCGGTACTCTGCCTTATCTTCTTCTTCATTGGTGCACCTTTGGGCGCCATCATCCGAAAGGGGGGGCTGGGCATGCCGGTAATTGCAAGCGTAGGGCTCTTCCTGATATATTATGTCATTTCCATGATGGGTGAGAAATTTTCCCGGGAGGGGTTGGTCCCTCCCTACATCGGCATGTGGCTATCCACCATCCTTCTAGCCCCATTGAGCTTTTGGCTAACCCAAAAAGCGGTCAAAGACTCAGTGGTCCTGAATATAGAGACCTACTTCATCTGGTTCAAGAAATTGAAACTGCGCTTTAAAAAGAAGTACTCATCTTCATGAAAATAGCGCTCCTGACCAACAAGCTGCCCTATCCTCCAAAGGATGGAGGTTCCATCGCCACCCTGAACATGATCACAGGCCTGAGCGATGCAGGTCATGCAATCACCTGTTTGTCCCTGAATACCAACAAACACCGCTACCCCATTGAGGATATCCCGGCATCCCTGTCAGAAAAAATCCGCTTCATTGGTGTCGATTGCGACAGCTCCATCAGGCCCCTGAAGATGCTCCATAACCTGCTCTTCTCAAAAGTGCCTTACATAGCAGAAAGGTTTCACAGCAGAGCCTTTTCCGGAAGGCTGAAGCAACTCCTGGAGGAAGAGGAGTTTGATATTATTCAGCTCGAGGGCCCCTACCTGGGACATTACATTGAACAGCTGCGACAGGAAAGCAAGGCTGTGATCTCCTTCAGGGCTCACAATGTGGAACACAGGATATGGGAGCGTAAGGCTGCCAATGAAAAAGGCCCCCTCAAACGCTGGTATTTACAAAATATGGCCAAAAGGCTGAGAAACTTTGAGCTAAAGGTGGCCCAGGCTTCGAACTGCCTGGTAAGCATCAGTCCTCTTGATGAAAAGGTTTTCCGTGAAATGGGAGTGAATAAAGCTTGCATTACCATCCCCACAGGACTCGAAATGTCGGAATACCCTTCCACCTTACTCCCAAAGGAGGCCTCCATATTCTTTATTGGGGCGCTTGACTGGCTGCCAAACCAGGAAGGGCTGAAATGGTTCCTGGACCAGGTACTCGATAGTTTGCGAAAGGATCTGCCCGGAATCACCTTTCATGTGGCAGGGCGGAATGCACCTCCCGTTTTTGAAAAACTGCTGGCGAAAAAAGAGGTGATCTACCATGGAGAAATCGAAGATGCCAAAACCTTCATGAGTACCTACAGGATCATGGTAGCTCCCCTGTTTACCGGTAGCGGGATCAGGATTAAAATACTGGAGGCAATGGCCCTGGGCCGACCGGTGCTTACAACGCCCATCGGGATAGAAGGAATTCCGGCTCGTAATAACAAAGAGCTTATGGTCTCAGAAGATCCCGAAATATTTAAAAATCAAATCATTAAGCTGTGCCAGGATGAGAACCTTGCACAGGGACTGGTAAGGGAGGGCAAGAATCTTATTCAGGAGAATTTTGATACCTTTGGGCTCTCAACCCGGATTACGCAGTTTTTCAAGGAACAGGTATGATAATAATTCAGGTAATATTCTGGCTCAGTCTTTTCCTGATCTTCCATACTTACATCCTTTTTCCTGCCATTTTACAGTTGCTTAGCACGGGGAAAAAGTCTCAAAAGTTCCAGGAGCAGCAGGGTGATCAGGACGACAATGAAAGTCTCCCCTACCTGTCGGTCCTCATTGCAGCTTTTAATGAAGAGGAGGTCATTGAGGAAAAAATTCGTTCGGTACTCTCATCCGACTATCCCTCTGACGGGCTTGAAATCCTTGTGGGATCGGATAACTCAAGCGACAAAACCAATGAAATTCTTTATAAACTTGAGAAAGAGAACCCTCGGATAAAAGTGAGTGTTTGCTTTGAGCGAACAGGTAAACCAGGTGTAATCAACCAGTTGGCAAAAGTGGCAAAAGGCGAAATACTGGTTATAACAGATGCCAATGTGATGCTGGATCAGTCAAGCCTCAGGACCCTTGCCACCAGCTTCAGAAACAAGGAGGTAGCACTGGTAGATACCCGCATGGTCAATACAAGTCTGAAAAAGGATGGCATCTCGCACCAGGAGAAATTCTACATTGGACGGGAGGTCAGAATTAAAAACCAGGAGAGTATTCTCTGGGGAAGTATGATGGGCCCCTTCGGCGGTTGCTATGCGGTCAGGAGCAAGAATTATACCCCGGTTCCAAACCATTTCCTGGTGGATGACTTCTATGTAAATATGTCGGTGCTGAAACAAGGTTTCAAGTGTATCAGCAACATAAATGCAAATGTTTTTGAGGATGTATCCAATGATCTGAGGGAAGAGTTCAGAAGGAAGAAACGGATCTCCGCCGGGAATTTTCAAAACCTCCAGAAATTCAAGTCCCTGCTTATCAGCCGACAGCCGGGTGTGGCTTTCTGCTTTCTTTCCCATAAGGTTCTCCGATGGCTTGTTCCAATCCTGGTCCTGATCACCCTGGGTACATCAATATATCTTGGAACCGAGCTTGCGAGCTCAGCGAAGCTAACCGAGCTTGCGAGCTCAGCGAAGCTCAACCTATACCTTTTATTCGCCCTGGTTCAGATTATCTTCATTTCAATACCTGTAATTGATCATATTTTGAGGAAAATTGGAATCCATGTTCTACCTTTGCGCTTCATTTCGCATTTCGTTTTGATGAACCTGGCCCTGTTGGCCGGTTTTATAAGATATTTAGGAGGTATAAAAAGTAATGTCTGGCAACCTACAAGAAGAAATCAAGATTAAGTTAAATAGTGTTGAAGAAGCGCTGGAAGAGATCAGGAATGGGAAAATCATCATCGTTGTGGATGATGAGGATCGCGAAAATGAAGGCGACTTCATTTCTGCAACCGAATTAACAACCCCGGAAACTGTCAATTTCATGGCAACCCATGGAAAAGGACTGATCTGCGCTGCCATTACAGATGAGCGCTGTGCAGAACTCGATCTACCCATGATGGTCACATCCAATACCAGCAGTCACACCACTGCTTTCACAGTTTCTGTTGACCTGCTTGGACACGATACCACCACCGGGATCTCAGCATCAGACCGGGCCAAAACCTTGCGCGCGCTGGTTGACCCGACTACCAGGCCTGACGATCTGGCAAGACCGGGCCATATATTTCCCCTGAAAGCCAAGCGTCAGGGTGTGCTGCGCAGGGCAGGACACACCGAGGCTGCAGTTGACCTGGCCAGGTTGGCCGGACTGAAACCGGGAGGGGTTCTGGTGGAAATTATGAATGAGGACGGAAGCATGGCACGCCTTCCCCAGCTTATGAAGATTGCCAGGGAATTCGAGCTGAAAATTATTTCCATCAAGGACCTGATTGCATACAGGATCCACTCAGACAGCATCCTTGTCAAGGGAACCGAAGTTCAACTCCCCACCGAATATGGTAATTTCATGCTCACACCCTTTATCCAGAAAACCAACGGACTGGAACATGTGGCACTTACCGTGGGAACCTGGGATGATGCCGAACCCGTAATGGTCAGGGTCCACTCTTCATGCGTAACCGGCGATATATTCGGAAGTCATCGTTGCGATTGCGGCGACCAGCTTCACGAGGCAATGAGAATAATAAACAAGGAAGGGCGCGGAGTAATCATCTACCTGAATCAGGAAGGAAGAGGTATAGGCCTTTACAATAAAATGAAAGCCTATAAGCTGCAGGAGGAAGGAAGAGATACCGTTGAAGCCAATGTAGAACTGGGCTTTAAGGATGATGAACGCGATTATGGCATTGGTGCAGGCATGCTTTATGCCCTGGGAATTCAAAATATCCGGCTGATCACCAACAACCCTGTGAAAAAAACTGGTCTCGAGGGCTACGGGATGAAAATCGTGGAGACCATCCCGCTGGAGATCCCTTCCAACAAACACAACCAGTTCTACCTGGAGACCAAGCGAGATAAAATGGGACACTTCCTCAACATTGCCAAATACGAGAGCAATAAAGAGAATGAGCAGTAAATCGCTGAGGATCGTTTATATGGGAACGCCTGGCTTCGCCGTGGCTCCCCTTCAGAAACTTGTGGAAGGTGCTTACAATGTAGTGGCTGTAATCACAGCACCCGACAGGCCCTCCGGCCGTGGTAAGAAAATCCGCTTTTCAGCAGTGAAGGAATATGCCCTTTCCATGAATCTTCCACTTCTTCAGCCTGAAAACCTGAAAGATCCTGAATTTATTGCAAGGCTTGGCGAGCTGACCCCTGATCTGCAGGTGGTGGTAGCCTTTCGAATGCTGCCCGAAGTGGTCTGGAGCCTCCCTTCCATTGGCACCTTCAACCTGCACGCTTCGCTCCTGCCCGATTACAGGGGAGCTGCCCCGATCAACCATGCCCTTATTAATGGGGAAACACGCACCGGAGTCACTTCCTTTCTGATTGACGCCAAAATCGACACAGGTAACATTTTGCTCCAGGAGAAGCTATCCATAGGGGAAGATGAGTGTGCGGGAGAGCTTCACGACAGGCTGATGGAACTGGGAGCGAAAGTAGTTAAAAGGACAGTGGACCAGCTTGCAGAAGGCTCACTGGTGGCCAAAGCCCAGGATGAACTGATCAAAGTGGGTAAGGAGCTTCAAAGCGCCCCGAAAATTCATAAATCGGACTGTCTGATAGACTGGAACCAACCCGGATTGCAGGTTCACAACCTCGTAAGGGGACTCAGCCCATATCCGGCTGCATTTACCTACCTTGAAAAAGAGACGGGACAAAAAATCCTTTGTAAAATCTTCGTTTCCCGCTTCGAAACCTCCTCCCACTCACACAAAGCAGGTAGCATCATTAGTGACGAAAAGAAGGAAATGAGGGTGGCCGTTTGCGATGGATATATCCACATACTATCGCTTCAGCAGGAAGGTAAAAGAAGAATGAGCACCGGTGAGTTTCTGCTTGGCACTAGCCTGACTTCCGGGATATCCCGGTTTTCCTGAGCTGCTTAAGCTTAAGCTCAATTCCCTCGATCAGATGATAATAGAGCCTGGCGGCATTGATAAATTGCAGCTGGTAGGAGCGGGAATAGCGGCCTGAAACGAAAAATTCAAAATTGTAATCCTCGATCTCACCCATGGTAATTTCCCGGGGTTCCTTATTCTCAAAATATTCAAAGAAGCGTCTCATCATAAAGAGATAGCTCTTCCTGGATTTCTCTGAATAGCCTTCTTTTTCCAGCTGTTGAATGTAAAAATCGTAATCTGGCCCCTCAATCTGATTACCCTGTCTGAACCACGATGATATGGCGTGCCACCACTCTGTGGGCTCCTTTTTTTCTGATTTCTCCTTGAGAAATTCCATCCTGGTTTGCCTTCCATCGGGAGGAAGAACCATCTTCAGATGCAGTTCATTTACCTCAGCCATGATTCCCAATTTTATATAAAGGTAAGACAGTCTGTTGCCAATGTAAAGTTTTGACAGTCAAAATGATTAACACGTTTTGAACAATTTCCGAATCCCTGTAAACAGGGAATTTATCTTCTATTTTTCAAAACGATCTCACCCCCATGTTGGTGGAAACAAGGCCAGTTGCAGGGTTCCATCCGGGGATTCCCTAACGATCTGGTAAGCGCGATTAATTATTCTTAGCCTTCACCCCACGATTAAAGTTGCTTGAACTCCGTCGTGTTTTTCTGTCCCAATTCCAGATTACATATTGATAAGCGCGGGTGATGTAGGTAAATGGAAATACCAGGAAGTGCATTAAGCGTGTAAATGGCACCATGCCAATAAAAACAAAAGCGGAAGCGACATGAAGTTTAATACTTAAGGGCATGACTGCAAGTGCTTCAAAATTTGGATTTAGCAAGAAAAGAGATTTTAAATAGGGAGCCAGTGAAATGGCAAACCAGGCCGAACCCCAACGGTTAAAATACGCAATCCACAATCCCGACAATACCTGGAGAAGAATCAGTACATAAACAGCCACATCCATTTTTGAAGTAACTGCATGCAATTTTAGATTGAAAATTCTGCGGATGATAAGAGTCACAATCCCGAACAAGGAAAGTAGACCAAAGGCAAATGCTGAGATTTCAATAATTAGGAGCCGTGTGGGCTGACCGGTA
>JAOZLK010000017.1 GCA_029934875.1 Bacteroidales bacterium
GTAGTTGTGATCACGATTTTAATGATATTATCCTTACCATAAAAGATTCTAAAGATATGGGTATGCCAAATACCAGACTGGATGTTTCAGGATTGCCGAGGAAATAAGTCCACTAATGTAGAGTAAGCTAATCCGCTTGTTTAACGCTCTTCGTACTGCTTCTGGTAATAGCTTTGATAAGCTCCGGAGGTGACCCGTTCCATCCATTGCTGGTTTTCAAGGTACCAATCAACGGTCTTTTCCAATCCCACTTCAAAGGTAAGAGAAGGCGACCATCCCAGTTCATCCGAAATGCGTGAGCTGTCGATGGCATACCTCATATCGTGACCTGCACGGTCTTTCACATAGGTAATTAAGCTTTCGGATGTTCCCTCCCTGCGTTCAAGTTTCTGGTCCATAATCCGGCAAAGCAGCCTGATCAGGTCAATGTTTGTCCATTCGTTAATGCCCCCGATGTTATAGGTGCGGCCTGTCTCTCCCTTGTGGAAGATCAGCTCAATGGCATCAGCATGGTCCTTTACGAATAGCCAGTCCCTGATATTTTCACCCTTTCCATAAATGGGTATGGGCTTCATGTGGATGATATTGTGAATGGCCAGGGGGATCAGTTTTTCAGGAAACTGGTTGGGGCCATAGTTGTTGGAGCAGTTTGACAAAACCACCGGGAGCCCGTAGGTATGGTGATATGCCCTTACCAGGTGGTCTGAACTGGCCTTGGAGGCCGAGTAGGGACTTCGTGGATCATAGGCTGTTTCTTCGGTGAAGAGGCCCTCTTTCCCCAGGCTTCCATATACCTCATCTGTGGAGATGTGGTAGAAAAGCTTCCCTTCAAGCTGATCCTTCCAGGCGGTCCTGCAGGCATTGAGAAGGTTGACAGTTCCGATAATGTTGGTGTTGATAAAATCCATGGGGCTTTCAATGGAACGGTCCACATGTGATTCTGCAGCAAGGTGAATGACCCCATCTATTGTGTGGGTATCAAAGAGCTCCGAAAGGAAGGATGCATCCACGATATCCCCCTTAACAAACTGGTAGTTGCTTTGATCCTTTATATCCTCCAGGTTCTCCAGGTTTCCTGCATAGGTTAAATTATCAAGGTTGATTACGCGGTATTCGGGATGCTTTTGCACCAGGTTTCTTATCACATGGGAGCCAATAAAACCCGCGCCACCTGTTACCAGTATCGTCTTCATTCTTTCAAGTTTTAATCAAACACTCATTATTTCCTAATGGTCTGCTCCCACTTCCATGCCGAGCGAAGCGTTTCTTCAATACCGATCTCCGCAATCCAGCCCAATTCTTCGTTGGCAATACTAGTGTCGGCCCAGACCTTCTCTATGTCTCCCTCCCGCCGGGCCACAATTTTATAGTTAACTTTTTCACCGGTGGCTGATTCAAAGGCCTTAATCACTTCCAGAACCGATAGCCCGGTTCCGGTTCCAAGGTTAAACACCTCAAGTGGCTTTTTTTGCTTGTTTTCCATCAGGCGCTTGATGGCAACCACATGGGCCCTGGCCAGGTCCACCACGTTGATGTAATCCCTGATGGCCGATCCGTCGGGAGTATCATAATCATTACCGAATACATTAAGCTGCTCCCTTAATCCAATGGCCGTTTGTGTGATGAAAGGGACCAGGTTGGCCGGAATGCCAAGGGGCAGTTCCCCAATCTTTGCCGAAATATGAGCCCCAACCGGATTGAAATAGCGCAGTGCAATTACCCGTGTGGTGGAACCAGATGCCACCTCGTCACGCAGAATCTCTTCGCAAATCTGTTTGGTATTGCCATAGGGTGAGGTGGCTACCTGGATGGGAGCGCTTTCGGTAACCGGCATCTCTTCGGGCTGACCGTATATAGTGCAGGAGGAGGAGAAGACGATGTTGGCAACATCAAATTTTTTCATGGCCTCCAGCAGGTTTATAAGCGAGAGCAGGTTATTTTCATAGTAGGCCAGGGGTTTTTCAACACTCTCTCCCACAGCCTTGTAGGCTGCAAAGTGGATAGTGGCTTCGATGTCGGGATACTTTTCAAATACGGCAAAGGTCGCAGTTCGGTTTCGTAGATCCACCTCCTCGAAATGAGGAGCTTTCCCGGTAATCTCTCTTATTCCATCGATCACCTCTTTTTTGGAATTCTCCAGGTTGTCGATGATTACCACATCCATTCCGGATTCCATCAGCTCCACCGTGGTGTGTGAACCGATGTACCCGGTTCCGCCAGTTACAAGTATAGTTGACATGATTTAAAGGCTCCAGTAATTTAAGTTCTTAATTTTATCCCGGTAGATTCCTTTAAGGTCAGCAAATACTGCCCCTGGATGCATGATACTTTCGAAATAGGACTCATCCAGGCTGGCGTATTCATTGTGACTTACCGCCACCACAATTCCATGATAGGGCCCCTGGATGGAGTCGGCCAGCTCAAAGTCATACTCTTCCCTGATCTCCTCAGGTGATGCATGGGGATCAACCACATCCACGCAAACCCCGAACTCTTTCAGTTCAGTTATAACATCTGATACTTTTGAGTTTCGGATATCGCTCACATTTTCCTTGAATGTGGCACCCATCACCAGGACCCGGCAATCTTTCAGATTTGGAAAGGTGGCCGAGAGCTTCAGTGTAATCTGCCTGGCCACATAGGCACCCATGGAGTCGTTGATGCCCCTTCCCGCATTGATGATCTGGGCATGGTGTCCGAATTTCATGGATTTGTAGGTGAGATAGTAGGGATCCACACCAATGCAATGGCCTCCCACAAGTCCGGGATAGAATTTCAGAAAATTCCATTTTGTCCCGGCTGCCTCAAGCACTTCATAGGTATTGATCCCGATCTTATTGAAGATCATGGAAAGCTCATTCATAAAGGCGATATTGATGTCACGCTGGGTATTCTCAATGATCTTTGCCGCTTCTGCAACCTTGATGGAAGAAGCCCTGTGAACACCGGCTTCGATTACCAGCTCATAGGTCTTTGCAATTTCCTCGGCCGATTCCTCATCACATCCCGAACTTACTTTGACAATCCGGGTAAGGGTATGTTCGCGGTCGCCCGGGTTGATTCGCTCGGGCGAGAATCCAACTTTGAACTGCTCAATGTATTCCAGGCCCGACTCTTCAATCAGGATGGGGATGCAGTCCTCCTCTGTACAACCGGGGTATACAGTAGATTCATATACCACATAGTCGCCCTCGGAAATTACCTTCCCAACAGATTTTGTTGCTGAAAGCAGGGGCGTAAGATCTGGTTTCTTATGCATGTCGATGGGGGTGGGAACCGCCACAATGTAATAAGAGGCCTCCTTAAGATCCTCAAGTGTGGAGGTAAATTTGATGTCGCAGCCCTCGAAATCCTTTGCTTCGAGCTCATTGCTTGGATCGATCCCCTGTTTCATTAACTCGACGCGATCGTCCTTGATATCAAATCCTATTACCGATATTTTCCTGGCGAATTCCAGGGCGATGGGTAGTCCAACGTAGCCAAGGCCAATGACAGCCATTTTCTTCTTCCCGCTTAGCAGGTCATTATAAATCATGCTTAATCTTTTTTATTATGGGATGATAATCGCCCTTTAGTCCAATGGGCGTTGAATTTCTGATATTGTAAACAGCCTGGATCGAACGGCGTCCGGTCTCAAGGCCAAAGCCCTTTCCTTCCAGGATTTTTTCATAGGAAATGGTGTGCAGGTCGGTGAAGCCGCCACTGAATTCAATCTCTTTACCATCCACCGTGATGGAACGGTAAGTACGCTGATTGTTCTTTTTAATATCCTTGGGGATGTCATCGTAGTCGATACTCAGAAACCACCTTACGCGTGCTTTTTCAAGTTCCAGGTAGCCTGCGGCTTTATCCTTCTTCAACATGTGCACCACGTTTTCTTTGATGTCGCCAAAGATCCAGGAAAGCATGTCGAAAAAGTGAACCCCTATGTTGGTTGCAACGCCCCCCGACTTCTCCACATCACCTTTCCATGAGAAGTGGTACCAGTTGCCGCGGCTGGTTATATAGGAAAGATCCACATCATAGATTTTGTCGGGCGGACCATTACTTACCTGTTCCCTGAGCTCGATAATGGAGGGGTGGAGCCTCAGCTGCAGGATGTTCCACACCTTTTTCCCGGTCTCTTTCTCATAGTCCCCCAGCGCATCGATGTTCCAGGGGTTGAGTACCAGGGGTTTTTCACAGATGGCATCGGCCCCGTTTCTCAGGGCGAAGCGGATGTGAGAATCGTGGAGATAGTTGGGTGAGCAGATGCTTACATAATTCACCTTTGTACCCTGCCTGTTCAGCTTGGCAATGTGCCGGTCGAAACGTTCGAACTCTGTGAAAAAATCGGCATCGGGGAAATAAGAATCCAGGAAGCCCACACTGTCGAAGCGGTCCAGTGAGGCCACCAGCCTGTTTTCTGTTTCACGAATGGCCCTCACGTGCCTGACTGCTATGTACCCTGCCACTCCGATTAGTGCAAAGTTTGTTCTTTTCTCCTCCATCTTACTGTGTTATTTTCTTTACCCTGTTTTCTTCCAATATATATTCTTCCTGGCTCTCGCTGCAGCTAGCCCTGCCTGAGTCGTCAAATTCAAGCCGGTGTCCGTATTCACTCATCCAAGCCACCTGTTTTCCCGGATTGCCCACAATAAGGGCATAGGGCGGGACCTCTTTGGTTATCACTGCTCCCGCTCCTATAAAAGCGAAAGAACCGATATCATTTCCACAAACAATGGTTGCATTGGCACCAATTGTGGCTCCTTTTCCCACCACGGTCTTCAGGTATTCCTCCCGACGCTTAATGGCACTGCGCGGGTTGATCACATTGGTGAAAACCATGGAGGGGCCGAGGAAAACATCATCCTCGCATATTACACCGGTGTAGATGGATACATTGTTCTGAACCTTTACATTGTTCCCAAGGGTCACTTCGGGCGATACCACCACATTTTGACCCAGGTTACAGTTCTCACCGATTACAGATCCGGTCATGATATGACTGAAATGCCAGATCTTTGTACCTGTTCCAATCTCAACCCCCTGGTCAATTACCGCTGTTTCGTGCGCAAAAAAATCATTCATATTCATCCTCTAAAAAATGCAGTAATCTGCTGGCAGATATAAACCAGTTGCTCCTCTTCAAGTTCTGTGTGCATGGGTAGAGAGAGTACCTTGCCGGACAAGAGTTCTGAAACCGGCAAATCGCCCTCCTGGTACCCGAGATCTTTATAAGCACGCTGAAGATGGAGGGGAACAGGGTAGTAAACCATGGAAGGTATACGTTTTTCGTTCAGATATTGTTTCAGCTCATCCCTCTTTTCAGGGGCTAGCTGTAAGGTGTACTGGTGAAAAATATGACTGGAGAATGCAGAACGAACAGGTATTTGAATTTCCTCAATGCCTGAGAGGGCCTCATCATAGAAGTTTGCGGCCTTTTGTCTTGCTCTGTGGTATTCATCCAGGTGCCTTAGCTTAATCCTGAGGATGGCTGCCTGTAAGGTATCCAGCCGGGAATTTACACCCACCTGGTCGTAATAATATCGTTCGCTGCTCATTCCATGGTTGACCAGGGAGCGAAGCTTTGTCCCAAAATTATCATCTCCTGTAAAGAGTGCGCCACCGTCTCCAAAGGCTCCCAGGTTTTTGGAGGGGAAGAAGGAAGTGGTTCCTATGTGCCCGATGCATCCGGCTTTACGTATCGAGCCGTCGGCTGATTTATAATCGGCCCCAATGGCCTGGGCATTATCTTCAATTACATATAAACCATTAGTCCTGGCAAAATCCATGATCCGGTCCATGTCAGCACACTGTCCGAAGAGGTGAACGGGCACCACGGCTTTGGTACGATTTGTTACCGCCCCTTCAAGTAATCCGGGATCCAGGTTGAAAGTATCATCCAGCACATCCACCAGCACCGGTTTAAGTCCAAGGAGTTTAATCACCTCTATGGTGGAAATGAAAGTGAAGGGGGTGGTGATCACCTCATCGCCGGCCTGCAGCCCCAGGGCCATCATTGCCACCTGCAGGGCATCGGTTCCGTTACCGCATGCGACTGCATGGGGTACATTCATATACTCTGAGAGTTCATCCTGGAATGCCATTACATCAGTACCCTTGATAAAAGCACTCGAATCAATGACCCCCTGAATGGCCTCGTTTACCTCAGTTTTGATTTTAAGATACTGACCATGAAGGTCGACCATACTGATCTCTTGCATATACGAATATAGTAAAAATTGCGGCTTGAAAACCCGGTTTTGAAAAGGCCTTTATTCTGACTACTTTTACCCCATAAAAGTGATAAAAGTGACCATAGGAGAAAACGTCAAACAGCTTCTGGAAGAGCGTAAAAGGGTGATTCTTCCGGGTTTCGGAAACCTGGAGGTAAAAGAGTCGGGCGGAGCAGTGCCCTCCTCTGCAAAACGGATCGATCCACCGGGTCTTATGGTCAGATTTGACGGAAGTTTCAGTAAGGATGACGGACTGCTGGCTAATGCCTTTTCCCTGTTCGGAGGACTGGACAATGAGGAAGCTCAACAGCAGGTACTGGAGCTGGTGGATGTCATTCGCTTTGCCCTGGATAAGGGTGAAACTTATGCGCTGGGAGATGCAGGGATATTCAGCAGGGACGATGAGGGTAAAATCCATTTTCAGCCCGAATCATCATGGGTATTGGATGCGGATCAGTATGGTCTCGGATCAATGGATCTTCTCGAACTTGAGGACCTGCCCCTGGAGGAAGAGGAAAGAGTGGAAAGTTCTGTTAAGGCAGATGAACCTACACAGGAAACGGAGCCAGAGATTGAGTCAGGTCCCTTACTGGAGTTGAGTGAAGAGGAAAAAACCACGCCTGAAGCGACTTCAGAAGCAAAAGCAGCTGAGAAATCAAAACCAAAACCTGTCGCAAAACTGGTCACCAAGCAAGCTCCCTTACCACTCTCGAAAAGGATATCAAAGCCGGCTGGACCTGAGAAAAAGGAAAAAGCTGAGCGCCGTTCCGGTTTATGGAAGGTGTTATGGATCCTGGCGGGAATACTGATCGTTGTCCTGGTGGTATTACTTCTGATTCCCACGGATAGGACAGAGCCCGTTCAAACGGAGCAGCCGGTTCAAACGGAGCAGCCGGTTCAGACAGGGGAGGCAGAAAGCTCCAATGAAACTCAGGAGCAGGAAACACCAGTGACACAGCAGGAAGATCCCCTTGTAGATGAAACAGATCCCGCACCTCTGGTTGAAGAGGCCGATCAGTTTGTCATCATCGCTGGAAGCTTCAGAAACCTGGCCAACGCCAGTGAATTACAGGATAAGCTCAAGGCCCAGGGCTATCCGGCAGAGGTGATGATTACCGAGAACCGGATGTACCGGGTGAGTGTGGCAACTTATCCCACAAGCGGCGAAGCTGAAAGAGGTCTAGAGAATTTGAAACGCAAGCCCGGGATGGAATCCTGCTGGCTCCTGTCCAACGAATAACTAGTTAATTTCCGAACCATTGACGGCATCTTCCGCCGGTTCAATGAAATGCAGGGAACCATCGGGATTCTCCGAGAGCAGGATCATGCCCTGGGACTCAATGCCCTTTAATTTCCTGGGTGCCAGGTTGGCCAGCACACACACCTTTTTCCCCGGAAGTGTTGCCGGATCGTAGTATTCGGCAATGCCCGATACAATGGTACGCTCTTCGAAGCCCAGGTCCACCTTAAGCTTTACCAACTTCTTGGTTTTAGCCACTTTCTCTGCTTCCAGAATGCATCCGCTTCGTAAGTCAATTCGTGAAAAATCGTCAAAAGCAATCTCCTGCTTCAGGGGTGCCGCCTCCTGCTCTTCCAGATTTTCCTCCTTACTTTTCATCAGTTTATCTATCTGGGCCTGGATCTGATCATCCTCTATCTTTTCGTAGAGCAAAGCGGCTTTATTAATCTCATGTCCGGCTTTGAGCAGTTCCGTTTTCCCGATCAGTTCCCAGTCAGTGGGTTCAAAGCCCAGGAAGCCCCTTAGTTTCTCCATGGAAAAGGGAAGGAAGGGATCCAACAGAAGAGTCAGGTTGGCTGTGATCTGCAGCGATACATTCAGGATGGTTTTCACCCTTTCCGGATCAGTTTTGATCGCCTTCCATGGTTCGGTATCGGCCAGGTATTTGTTCCCCAGGCGGGCCAGATCCATGGCGGTTTTGATGGCCTCCCTGAAGCGAAACAGTTCAAGGCTCTGCTCCACCCTTTCACCAATTTTCCCGATCTCTTCCAGGACCTGCTTGTCAGTATCCAGCAGGGTGGTGATTTCAGGTACCTTACCATCATAATATTTGTGGGTCAAGACAAGGGTCCTGTTTACAAAATTCCCCAGGATGGCCACCAGCTCGTTGTTATTCCGGTTCTGGAAGTCCTTCCATGTGAAATCGTTATCCTTATTTTCGGGTGCGTTTGCACAGAGTACATAGCGCATCACATCCTGCTTGCCGGGGAAATCTTCCAGGTATTCATGAAGCCAGACGGCCCAGTTCCTGGAAGTTGAGATCTTGTCGTTCTCCAGGTTCAGGAATTCATTGGCCGGAACGTTGTCAGGGAGAATATAGCTGCCTTCGGCCTTCAGTATGCTTGGAAAAACAATGCAATGAAAGACGATGTTGTCCTTTCCAATGAAGTGCAGCATGCGGGTCCCTTCATCCTTCCAGTAAAGCTCCCAGTCGGGGGTGAGCTCCTTGGTGGCGGAGATATATCCAATGGGCGCATCAAACCAGACGTAGAGCACCTTTCCATCAGCCCCTTCCACCGGTACCGGAATGCCCCAGTCCAGGTCGCGACTAACCGCCCTGGGATGTAAGCCCTGGTCGAGCCACGATTTGCACTGACCGTAAACATTGGGCTTCCATTCCTTGTGTCCTTCCAGGATCCAGTCCTTGAGCCAGGGTTCATACTGGTCCAGGGGCAGGAACCAGTGTTTGGTCTCCCTCAGAACAGGCTTGCTCCCACTGATGGTGGAAACGGGATTAATCAGGTCTGTGGGACTCAATGAAGTTCCACATTGCTCACATTGGTCACCATAGGCACAGGGATTCCCGCAATGGGGACAGGCTCCTGTAATGTAACGGTCGGCCAGAAAGGTTTTAGCCTCTTCATCATAATACTGTTCCGAGGTTTTTTCAATAAAAACTCCCTTATCGTAAAGTGTCTTAAAGATTTCTGAAGCGGTTTCGTGGTGCACTTTGTTTGAAGTTCTCGAGTAGATATCGAAAGCGATACCAAAGTCTTCAAAGGCCTTCTTGTTGATTGAATGGTAGCGATCCACCACAGCCTGGGGGGAGATTCCCTCATTCCGGGCTTTCAGGGTGATGGGCACCCCGTGTTCATCCGATCCGCAAATGGATATCACATCACGCTTGCGCCTCCGCAGGTACCTTACATAGATATCGGAGGGCACATAGACACCTGCCAGGTGGCCCAGGTGAATGGGTCCATTGGCATAGGGTAATGCAGAAGTAATCAAGTGTCTTTTATAATGCTTTGTTGTCATGTCAGATGGGATTAAGTGGCACAAAGATAATGAATAATGGCTGATTCTTTCCCTCCCGCCACATCAAGAGAAAAAGCAAAGATTATGAACCAATGTGAATGGGGGAGGAAGGCTGAAAAGGTGGCTGCAGAATACCTGAGGGCCCGGGGATACCGGATATGGAAGACCAACTGGCGATGGGGAAAAAGGGAGCTGGACCTGGTGACCCTCCATGGAAATGAACTTGTTATTGTTGAGGTGAAGGCTCGTGTGTGCAACCAGGTGAACCTGCCCTGGAAGGTGGTTGATTTTGCCAAGCAGCGAAACATTGTGCTGGCAACAGATGCCTTTATCCGGCTTTACGATTGTCACCGCCCAACGCGCTTCGATGTGATAGGGGTGAGTTATCATTCCGGGGGGATGGAGATCGAGCACATCGAGGATGCTTTTATCGCTTCAGCCGAATAAGCCGATCAGGTCCGGGTAACTTCCATTGATTCCATGCGTATAAGGAATGAATAATCCATAAAATTGAAGCCATGACCAAATTTCTTAAAGCGATCTCCATGATCGCCATTGCCCTGCTGCTGACCACCGCTTGTGAAGAAACAGCTGATAATAAAAGCCTGCTCACCGACGGGATATGGAATTTCAGCAATATGAGCACCGACAGCGAATCGGAAGCGACTCAAGCACTGATCCTCCTCGGAAAAGCTATTCTGACCGAGGGAACCATGGAGTTTAAAGATGATGGAAGCTATATTTTATCCTCACCCCTGCTCCAGGACCCGCAAACCGGTACCTGGTCACTGATAGGGGATCAGCTTATACTGGACAGCGATGGAGATCTTGCATCCACGCCCAATATCGAAACCCTCTCCAAAACGGAGCTCATATATACCGAGAGTGTACCGGAACCAGATGCCGAATTGAACCTTCATAAGGTAACCACCTCCTGGAGTAAGTAGAGTCCTGCGGCTCTGGAGGATCTCCACACTGCTATCTATCAAGCTGGTGGTATTAACCCGGTCAAAGCCCTCAGGCACGAATAAAAAAACCTCCCGAGAAATACCCGGGAGGTTTGATCATCGTAATTAAGAGTCAGTACTTACTTAGAAGCATGCATGTTAGCAGCACCAGCTGCAGCTTGCTCAAGGGTTTTGTCTGGAATGTTGTCATTGGGATCATCGTTATGGCAACCCAGGCATGAATAAGCAGGACTGAGTGCAGCAGAACGGGTGTCGTCATTGCGAACCGCAGATCCGTCTTCCGTGAACATGTCTTCTGTATCAGGAATAATGGTCATCAGGTGGGAACGTATATCTCCCCTGTATCCGCTTTCACCTCTTGTCGTGCCTGATTTGGCCGCGTAAGGCATGTGGCAGTCAACACAGGTAGCACTGGGTCCGTGTGCTGTATGGGCTTCCTGATCTGAATGGCAGGACTTACATGTTTTTGTAATACCGTCGCCATCCCAGATGGTTCTCTCATGTGGATTGTGGCAGGTAATACAGGTAAGTCCACCTTTTCCATGCTCTGTGATTACAAACTCATCCCATTGTTCGTGGTGTTTAATAAAACCACCCTTGGAATCAATCGTATTTTCATATCCCCTGTTGTGGCAGGTTCCGCACAGGAAGACAACATCATCTCCATCAGGATCAGGTGTTTGTACAACACCATCAATCTCGAGGCCGCCAATGCTGTTATCAAGGTGGGCAAATTCGTAGATCCGGTCAATGTTAGCATCTGTTGGTTCGGCGATGTGCAGGCTACCGGGACCATGACAGCTCTCGCAGCCAATACCACCTTCGGTAAAGGTTCCGAGACCATCAACTCCATCAAGCCAGGTACCTTCAGTATCGCCACCGGTGGTGTGGCACTTGAAGCAGGCATAGTTGTATATCTTTTCATCTCCGGGATGATAATCAACCCATCCGTGATTCTCTCCTCCATAGAAGTTAAACTGGTTGTGCCCCAGTCCGGTTGAAAATGCACTGTTGGCTGTACCAATAATATGGCCATCGGTTCCTACAAAGCGGGACTTCCATCCGTAACCTCCGATAACACCCGCAACATTATCCCAGCTGTGTGAACCGTCACCCAGGTTTTCCATCCAGGTATCCTGGAAATTAATGGCCTCAGCAGGGTAAGTTGGTTGAACACCATCTTCAATGATCGTAAATTTATAAGGGTGTCCCGAGTTAACCCACATATTGTACTTGTCGGAGTGACACGACATGCAAGCATCGGAGCCAACAAAGCTTAGGTCTCCTCCTGGTGGTTCGTCGATTGTTTCATTTGAACAGGCTGAAAAGGTCAAAGCCAGGGAAATTGGAATTATCAGAAAAAATCTCGTGATAACTTTCATAATAGTATAGGTTTAATGAGTATTTGCTCTTTTATTTGGAAGTAAAAGTAGATATCCCTCCACAAGTGTACAATCGAGTATTCATGGTATTTTACATACCAGAAAACACGTAGAAATGGAAAATTTCAGCGATTTCGGGGGAGGCTATAGGTCGATGAGGCCTTTCTGTGAGGCATATTTAAGAAGAGAAATTACACTTTTAGCCTCCAGCTTTTGCATGATATTCCTGCGGTGGGTTTCCACTGTACGAAGGCTGATATTAAGCTCGTCGGCTATCTCCTGGTTATTCTTGTCCTCAGCAATTTTCTTGATGATCTCGATTTCCCTCCTTGTGAGGTGAACTTCCTTTTCATCTTTTTTTTGAATTCCATTACTGATCACAGAATTGAGCAAATTGTGTGACAGTTCGTAACTCAGGTAGCGCTGGTTGTTCAGCACGCTTTCGATGGCCTCTCTGAACTCCCCCCTTTTTGAATTCTTAAGGAGATAGCCGTTCCCCCCGGCACCCAGGAACTGAAGTACATACTCATTTTCTTCATACTGGGTTAGGGCGATGATCTTCGAGTGGATGTTTTCCTGCCGTATAAGGCGTGTGGCTTCTATCCCGTTTATTTCGGGCATGGAAATATCCATGAAGATGATATCGGGTTTAAGCGCCACAGCCTGTTCGTGCGCCTCTTTGCCACTATAGGCATGACAGCAAATTACCAGGTCATCATAGGATTTGAGAATATCCTCAATCCCGTTATGAATGACCTCATGATCATCGGCAATTAAAATGCTAATTGTCTTCATTCGTCTTCCTTTTCCTGCAGGGGAGCTCTGCAACAATTTCAGTGCCGGTCCCCTTGTTTGAATTGATCGATAAATCGCCGTCAAAGGCATTCACTCTTTCCTGCATGCTGATTAGTCCCAGACCGCCTTCACCCTCCTTCTGTTTAAGCTTTCCGGTATCAAAACCCTTTCCATCATCTTCCGCCACCAGGACAATCATATCCTCCACCCGGTAAAGCTCGACAGTTGCTTCCCCGGCTCCGGCATGTTTAATAATATTGTTGACCGCTTCCTGGCAGATTCTGAATATGGCTTTTTCAAGTTTTTCATCAATCCTTTCGGTGAATGAATAGCTGTTAAAGATAAACCTGGTTTTGTTAAGCTGGTTTGTTCGTTGAATGAGATTTTCAATGGCAGCCACTAGTCCGAAGTCCCTGAGCACAATGGGGGTAAGGTTTTGCGCGATGTTCCTGGCTTCTTGTATTGCGGTGTTGACCTGATCTTCGAGTCTTTTAGCGAACTCCGAATCGATGGATTTTTCATCACTGATCTTCTGTACAGAATAGGAAATTCCTGTTAAGAGCTGGCCCAGGCCATCGTGCAGGTCTCTCGAGATCCTCAGGCGTTCAAGCTCCTGGGCCTCATGTATGGCGATCAGCCTTTCCTTTCTCAGTTTCTCCAGTTTTGCCTCTTTTTCCTTCTCCTCTGTCAGGTCATGTCCCACAACAACCATCCCTTCAGGATTTCCTTCCAAATTCTTCATCACCACCGATGTCACATATACGGGAATTTCATGTCCGTCCTTATCCAGCATGGTGGTTTCACTGGTAAGTTTCTTCGCCAGTTCATAAAGATTGGTTTCTTCAGTACTCTTTTTATCGGACCGGGAAGAGCTGCCTTTGAATACAGAATAGATTTCTTTTCCTATCAGCTGAGATTCTTTAAACCCGAGCATCTTTGAAGTGGTGGCGTTGATGGATTTAATCCTGGCTTTGGAATCAGTTACCAGCAGGGCACCATAGAGGTTGTTAAGAATTTTACTGAGGTTCTTTTCTGAGATGCTGGTTTTATTCAAGGCATCAAGCATGCTGTTGAATGAGCTTGCCAGAATATGGAATTCATCCTCGGAGTCCACTTCCACCCGTAAATTCCTGTCACCTTTCCCAATTTTGGTCGTGGCATCCACAAGTTGTTCTATGGGCCGGGTCAGGCTCTTAATGATCCGGAAACTTGCGAAGGCCAGCAGGGACATTAATAAAGCTCCAAAGACTATTACTGTAATTGTTCCGTGAACCTTTACCTTGTGTGTCCGGACCTCGTATTCCCTTATTTCCCCGACTGTTTCTTCGATCAAGGATTCGACTGTTGAAATCAGATCCAGGATCTGATGAGAAATGATATGTTGCAGGATGTCGTTTTCGGGTGGACCATTGATCAGGGTGTTCACGTTCTCTTTCATGGTCCTGAACATGAACTCAACCTTATCCCAGGTCTCCTGCTTATGAATGAGGGATAAAACTACCCGGCAATCCTCCATCTTCCCTTCCGTTCTGTCCACAGAGGTCCTGATATCAGATTCATGATTGACCAGATACTGGTTGTCGTAGATCAATATTTTACCCAGGGATCCTTTCAGCTCCTGAAGTGCATTTAGCTCATGATTTTCCAGTATAAGCTTTTCTGAAAACTTGCTGAATAATCCAATAATCACCTGGTTCCCTGCCAGTAAAATGAGAACCAGGGAGATCAATATGAGTGCCCCTTTTGATAATTTCCTTTTCATTTACCGGGGGAAAAATAGGCATAAATTCTGAAAAAGAGGATTGTGGCTTTTTCAGAAGCAAGTCAGGGCCTTGGCAAAGCCGAAGAGAAAGTTTGATGTTCAATTCCATTTGATTTATCTTAAGGGAATGAATTCTGCAATATCATGAGAAAAAAGATATTACTGACAGGGGCAAGTGGTAACATGGGCATGGAAGGCTTGAAGCAACTCTGTGCCCTTGGGGAAAAATACCACATTGTCGTATTCGCATTACCCACGAAACATGACAGAAAGATTCTCAGGACCTTTGAGAAAAATGACAGCGTGTCCGTTGTATGGGGAGATCTGTGCAACTACCAGGATGTAAAGCGAGCGGTGGAGAATGTGGATGTTGTGCTGCATGTGGGTGCCCTTGTTTCACCCATGGCGGACCGTAATCCGGAGCTTGCCTGGAAGGTCAATTTTGGAGGCACGAAAAATATTGTGGATGCCATACTTGAACGTGAAGACAGAGATGAAGTGAAATTGATGTACATAGGAACGGTGGCAGAAACCGGTAACCGCGTACCGCCTTATCACTGGGGAAGGATCGGAGATCCCCTGGTACCAAGTCCCTATGATTACTATGCCCTCTCCAAAATCGCTGCTGAAAGATATGTGATCGAATCGGGTCTGAAGAACTGGGTTTCCTTACGCCAGACCGGGATTCTCCATGAAAACATTTTAAATATAAAGGGTGGTATTGCTTATCACCAGCCCCTCAACAATCCCCTGGAATGGGTCACTGCTCATGCTTCCGGCCGGATCCTTGTAAATATATGTTCCAATGATGTGCCTGTAGAATTCTGGGGAAACGTTTACAATATCGGGGGCGGAGACTCCTGTCGTTTGACCTCCTTTCAGTTTATGGACAAAGTGTACAGGATGATGGGGGTTGATTTCAGGAAACTGGAAGATCCCAACTGGTATGCTACGCGGAATTTTCACGGGCAATGGTATTATGACTCGGATAAACTGGAAGAATTCCTGCATTTCAGGAGCGAAGATGTGGATGATGTGCTTGCCCGTATCCGCAAGAAGCTATCGCTTTCCACGAGAATGCTCAAATTTATGCCCCCGCGATGGGTGAAAGAAATGATCCTGAAGCCAAGGATCTCGAAGGAAGACACACCACTTGGCTGGATTAAGAACAATGACGAAGCAAAGATCAAAGCCTTCCTGGTTTCAAAAGAAAAATGGGAAGAGATACCTGGCTGGGAACACTTCAGCCTGATGGCAGATCCCCCACATAAAAAGCTGGACCATGGATATGATGAAAACAAGGCTGATGCTGAGCTGGACCTGGATGTTATTCAAAAGGCGGCTGAATTCAGAGGAGGACAATGTCTCTCAAACGAAATGAAGCAAGGCGATCTGAATACCCGCCTAAGATGGACCTGCTCGCAGGGGCATGAGTTTGAGGCCAGCCCTTTTCTTGTTTTAAAGACGGGCCACTGGTGCAGCGAATGTTTAAGACCTCCCTGGAATTTCGATGAACAGGCTAAAACCAGCCCATTCATGGCCCAGCAATGGCATGCAGATCATGACCCAAACGAGAACAATGTGTATTAATCGGGATGCTGCTCCGGACCAACTGGCCGAAACGTGCTGAAAATTAGTTTTTCGGCAGATTTAACCCTTTTACAAATTCAGCATGTCGTGGATCAGCATATAGTGGTTTCCACATGGGCATGGCTGCCACCCATGGTATCCAGACATGATGGGGTTCATAGGCTATCCATTTAAATGCTTCATCGTACATGCCTAATGCTCCATACAACACTGCAAGTCCCAATGCGTTCCAACCGTTTAAATCAGCACTTTCCAGTTCATTCAGAATTTTCTCTGCTTTATCACGGTGACCCGTTAATGCATAGGTAGATCCCAGCACCCAACTCCATGGGGGAGCAAACTTAGCAAGTTTCTGATGCGCCTCTATGGCCATATCTTCCTTGCCCATGGCCAGATAGGTTTCACCCAGCACGAAGTAAGCAGGAGGACAATCCTTTAGAACGTTGAATGATTCATTAGCTAAGCGAATGGCATCTTCATACCGGCCAAGGTATGAAGATAAGGCTCCAAAGAATGCAGTAAGCATGGGATTGAAAGGATCACACTTCCATGCAAGTTCATGCTCAACAAGTGCCTCGTCGTGCCGGCCGAAAAGAAAAAGAGCCCACGCATAGTGATAATGTGCGAGGCTTAAATTAGGATTTAGTTCTATTGCCCGTTTATAATATTTCTCAGCCTCATGAAATTTCCAGGAAGAGTACATGCATAATGCAGCATTGGCTAATTGGGCTTCCGCCAGGTTTTTGTCAATTTTAATTGCCTGACGTGCAGCCGATTCAGCTTTCACATAGGCGTCCCCTGCATTAAATGGCCCATGCGCAATATCCAGATAGCCAAGTGCCAGTCCGGCATATGCAAGAGGCTCGGCCGGATCAATTCTGACTGCCTCATGAAGATATTCCAATCCCTTTTTTACCCCATCAGGCGTTTGCTGGTATATATTATACTTACCGCGGAGATAAGCCTTGTAAGAATCTGGATTCACTTCTCTTATTTCGTCAAGCTGGGTTTGTTGCTCAGGTGAAAGTGATAACTGTATTTCACTGGCAATTTTCTTGATCACCTGGCTGTATAATTTCAGGAGATTACTCATGTCCACTTCGAAGGTTTGGGCCCAGAGCTGCTGTTCTTCAGGAAAGGCAGAGAATAATTTAAGTTGAACCCTTATTCTTCCATCTACGACCAGTACCGATGCCTCAATAATTGCCTCCACATCTAATTCAGAAGCTATTTCCTTGATGGTCTTTTCTGAATTGGAATATGCCAATACAGATGTTTTTGATACCACCCTGATGGCTCCCAATTGCCCCAATTCGCTTATTAAGGCATCGTGCATTCCAAAAACCAGGAAGGCCTGACTTTCATCTCCCGTATAGTTATCAAAGGGAAGCACAGCTATGGAATTTATATGGTTCTCTGGTATTCCAAAATGATCTGTATTTTCAACTGAATCGGGTTTTGATACAATCTGCTTCTTCACCTCCCCCGGCGGGTAACCATAATAGTCATGGAAGCATTTGGAAAAATAAGTTGTACTGCCAAAACCCACCCCGTATGCAATTTCTGCCACGGTACCTGCTTGTAGCTGCAGCAACTCCCTGGCACGTTTCAACCTTGTTTCACGAATAAACTGACTGATGGATTGTTTGGCAATTGCTTTTAATTTCCGGTGTAGGCTGGAGTGGCTTATGCCCATTTCCTTTGCCAGTTCAGCTACTCCAAAACCATTATTGGAAAAATTCTCCTCTACAATTTCGGTAAGCTTGTCGATGTATTGTTGCTCGGCGGGAAGATACACTGTCATAACCTTTGCTTATATTATTGACTGCGATTTGTTGAGCCAATAAATTACAAAAAAAAGGAAGAGGAGACAACTCCTCTTCCAAAAACTACTTCCGTGGCCATATCGCTTACATTCCAGGGCTTTCAAAGAACATACAATTCTTACACTAAAAGAGGAGTGAGATCATACAATGAGTCAGTTCTGATCTTTCATTGTCTTCAGCGTTCCGCAGTAATTTTACCTTTGACATAGTATTTAAGAGTTTCAAAAGTCCCATCATAATCCATTGAATATTTCCACCTAGCGGTCAATCCCTTTACATCACCTTCTACGCCAGCACCCACAGCATGAGCAACTATTGTAAAAGTACTTCCGTCTGGGCTTGTGAGGGTCTGGGTACCATGCCACGTCATTTCCCATTTTCCAAGGCCATCATCCACAGTTAACACAGCTGTTCCCCTTAATTTAAAGGTGATGTCATCAATCATATTCATCTCATCAGTAACCCAAACGGAAACTCCAGTAACCCTCACATCATCTGCATCATCGTACCATGCATTATCACCAGTTTCGGGT
>JAOZLK010000295.1:0-3667 GCA_029934875.1 Bacteroidales bacterium
GTGGCTACATGCAATTACTATCAATGCCTGCAGATAGCCCACATGATAGACCAGTATGCGCACCTGATTGACTATTCAATCTTCATCCAGCTTTTACCTATCTGTCTCTGGCTGTTGCTTTTGACAACTAATTATTACAACATTATGCTGGCGGCACAAGAGAAAGATTTTGCTCACTTCACCGGAAAGCTGAAATTTACTGCAAAAATAGCAGCAGACTACGGTATCTGTCCTATTGCAATCTTTTGGGTAAGACCTAAAGGTTGGCACATATTTATTAATTTGGTATTTCTATCTTTCCAATCACTTAATGAGGCAATTTATAACGATATTATTCTGCGCCCTGAGCATATCAACGCTTTATTCCCAGGAAGAACGGATCAGATTCAGGCATCTTGATCTTAGTGATGGTTTGTCCAGCAATTCGGTTCTTTCTGTATGCCAGGATTATATGGGCTTCATGTGGTTCGGTACACGCTATGGTCTGAACCGCTTTGACGGACATGATTTCAAGGTGTATCTGATGAAGCTGGATGACCCGGGTTCATTGGGAAGCAATCATATCAACGTGGTTTTTGAGGACAGCAGGAATATACTTTGGATCGGTACGGCCGCTGGGATTAATATTTTTGACAGGGACCGGAATGAGTTTTACCGATATGGGAAGGACAGTCTGAACCTGTTGAACGGATATGTGAAGTGTATTAAGGAAGATCAGAAGGGAAATATATGGACGGGCAGCAGCAAACTATGTTGCATTGATCCCATTTCGGGGGAGGTAAGAAATTTTGAATTTGATCGGGAGCATTTGGATATCTCACCAGCTCTGGGTGTCAGTAGTCTGTTTGTTGATAGATCTGATAAGCTCTGGATCGGTACGGACAGGGGACTTTTTACAATAGTTGACGGGACTTTGAGACCTCTAAACTCCCTATTCACAGAAGCCGGATATCCCGTTCCGCATGTAAGAGATATCCTTCAGTCAGAAACAGGTGATCTTTGGATCGGAAGCGAACAGAATGGAGTCTATGTGATTAGCCATGTTACGCATGATGTTAGAAATTTTCTGCACGATGAAGCCGATGCAAATTCACTAATCAACGATATAGTCCGTGAGGTATATCAGGACAATCATGGTTTATTCTGGATAGGAACCCGTTATGGCCTGAGCATTTATGACCAGGAAAGAGGAAGGTTCTCGAACTATTCATATGATGCAAACGATGAAGGATCCTTAAGCCATAACTCAGTCTTTGATATTTACTCAGATAATGAGAACGGTATCTGGATTGCAACGTATGCCGGGGGGCTGCACTATTACCACAGAGATAATAATCTCTTTATGCACATCAGCCAGCAGCCCGATAAAAAAAACACCCTGTCCTACAACAGGGTATCGTTCCTTTACAAAGATTCTGAAGGAATTCTTTGGATAGGAACTGAAGGAAGGGGGCTAAACAGTTACAACGAAGATGAGGATCGTTATAAACGATATTTAAACTCAGGTTATGAGCCTTTTACACCTCTGGATAACATTAAATCCATTTCCGAGGCCGAAAGCGGTAATCTTTGGCTGGGAACAAACGGGGGACTTGTAAAATTCAACAAAAGGACAGGAGAGTTTCGGAATTATCTGCACGATCCCGCAGATCCTGGCTCTCTTTCATTCAATACAGTTCATTCCACCCTGGTTGACAGCCGTGGCATCCTTTGGATTGGGACAAACGGAGGCGGCCTGGAACGATATATTCCGGACCGGGACGGATTTCAACATTTCCTTTCAGATAAGGAAGGAGGAGGACCCTTAGCCAATAATATCAATGATCTGATTGAAGATAGTGATGGTAATATCTGGATCGGCACCATAAACGGAGTATGCTTTTACAAAGTGAGTACAGAAGAGTTTGAATTTCCGCTGGATTCTTCCGGAATTCTCGAATCCGGTCTGAACAGCCAGGTCATCACCCTTTTCGATGACAGTCGGGAGCGAATATGGATTGGTACCGAAGGCAATGGCTTGATCTTGTTTGACAGGCATCAGAATACCGCTTCTGTGCTGAACAGGGAAATGGGGATTCCCGGAAATATTATTTACTCCATTGAGGAAGATGAATTCGGCAATATCTGGATCAGTACGAACCGGGGACTCTCTCGACTTGGTCACAAGCAATTATCTGCAAAGGATCTCTCGGATTTTGTAATCAGGAATTTCAATTTGAGTGATGGTCTGCAAGACCTTGAGTTTTCCTATCGATCATCACTGACAGACCGGAATGGAAGGATCTATTTCGGAGGCACCAATGGATACAATGCATTCTATCCCGGGCAGATATCGGACTTGTCTGATGCTCCTACGGTAATATTTACCGATTTCAAAATTAAGTATGAGTCGGTTAATACCGGGGCCGAGGATTCACCGCTTCAGAAGGACATTAGCCAGACTGAGAGCATCAAATTGAATTATGATCAGCGTGAATTCTCTATCACTTTCGCCGGAATCAATTTTATTAACCCCGACAATATCTATTACTCTTATCTGTTAAAGGGAATAAGTGAGCAGTGGACAAACATTGGTACCCAGCGGAGCCTTTCCTTTACCTATCTGTCGCCCGGAGAGTATGACCTGTACGTACGTGCATCCGATAATCCGGGAATATTCAGTAGCCATGCTTCCCACATAGCCATCAGAGTCCTGCCCCCGCCATGGAGATCCTGGTGGGCCTATCTGATCTACTCCTTGCTTATAATGGCTGTCGCTATCGGGATTATATTCTATGCATTTCGCTGGTTCAGACTTAAGAATAAGTATGCCTTTGAACAGCTTAGTAAAGAAAAGGAGGAGGAACTACATCAATTGAAAATCAGGTTTTTCACTGATGTTTCACATGAATTACGAACCCCGCTTACCCTCATTTTAACTCCACTTGAAAATTTGATCTCGGACCTTAAAATCAGCATGAAATTTAAAAATCAACTGATGATGATCAAACGCAACGGTTTAAGGATGTTATATCTGGTTAACCAGCTGATGGATCTCAGAAAGTTCGAAACCGGACATATGAAATTGGACGCAGCACGTGGAAACCTGTCCAGGTTTATTCATGAAAGCACCCTGCCATTCCGGGAGTTGGCCAGGGCCAGAGATATCGAATTCAGATTCACGTCATCGGAAACAGAAATTGAGGCATGGTTTGACAGAAACAAGATGGAGATTGTGATTAACAATTTGCTATCGAATGCCTTCAAGGCAACACCCGCAAAAAGCAGGATTGAAGTCAGGCTTGAAGCAAAAGAATGTGATGATGTTCCTGATGGATATGCGATTATCATCGTAGAAGATTTCGGGAAAGGTATTCCTCAGGATGTTATTGACCGAATCTTTGACAGATTCTACTCGGAAAGAGTGGAAGGAATCAGCACCGGAGTCGGACTTGAACTTGTGCGGCGCATGGTGGAAATGCATATGGGCAAAATATCCGTTAGCAGTGTAGAAGCATCTGACGGAAATCCCGGAAATACACGCTTTACAATCCTTTTGCCGCTGGGGAGGAAGCACCTGAATCCTGAACAGATTATTGAAGATTATCATACCAGTGAAGATCAGTCTTTATACAAGGAGGACCTGCTAAGCACTGAAATTGAGGACTATCGAGGAGATGATGAGAAT
>JAOZLK010000295.1:3677-6111 GCA_029934875.1 Bacteroidales bacterium
AAAAGAAAAGCCAATCATGGTCATCATAGAAGATAATGTAGAAGTCTGCGGTTTTATCAAAGACCTGTTTTCAGAGATGTTCAGAGTGGAATCTGCGTATAATGGCAATGAAGGATGGAACGTGATTAGAAAGGTATCCCCGAGCATTATAATCAGTGATATTATGATGCCTGAAATGGACGGCATGGAACTTTGCAGACTGGTGAAGTCGGATAAGCGTACCTGTCATATCCCCGTTATACTATTAACTGCCCGGACCGCAGTTACATACAAATATGAGGGGCTGGAAACGGGAGCAGATGATTATATTCATAAGCCCTTTAGTGCTGACTACCTTCGACACAGGGTGAAGAACCTGATTCTTCAACGGAAGCTTATACAGGAACATTTCCTCAAAAGCAGTTTATTCAAACCTGAGGACCTTACCGTGACTTCCATGGATGAGAAAATACTTTTAAAAGCAGTCCGGCATATTGAAGAGAATATTGCAGATCCGAAACTCAATGTGGACAGTTTGAGTCGAGAAATAGGTCTGAGCCGGGTTCACTTCTACAGGAAAATTAAATCCCTCACAAACCTTACCGCTGTCGAATTTATCCGGGTGATCCGTTTGAAAAGGGCCGCACAATTGCTGGAAAAGGGATCCCTGGATATATCGGAGGTAAGGTATGCAGTAGGCATCCAGGATGCAGAGTATTTTCGGAATTCTTTCAGAAAACAGTTTAAAATGACCCCCAGGGAATACGCTGAGAAACATGCACTTCTGTAAAGAAAACACCTTCCTTCTAGGTGCGGCATTTCATTCCATGTAACAAACACCTGTCTCATTGGAAACATTTACCATTAGCTGTTCATGGATTATGCTTTAATATTGGACATGAATATTTAAATGCAAACCAATTGAACTATACCTTATGAAAAGTATTCTTGTTCTCCTATCCGTATTTTGGTTTTCGGTCCACTTAAGTGCGCAAGTGCAGGTAACCGGAACAGTTACCTCCTCAGATGACGGAAGTTCATTGCCGGGAGTGAATATTGTAGTGAAAGGGACTACTACAGGTGCGATCACTGACGTTGATGGCAACTATGCTCTGATGATCCCGGAAGATGGAACAGTTGTCTTCACCTATGTGGGCTATGAAAGCCAGGAAATTACTCCTGCAACAGGGCAGGTAGTGCTTGATGTGGCACTTCATGTATCCACCAATGTCATGGAAGAAGTAGTCGTTGTCAGTTACGGGGTTAAAAAGAAGGCCAATCTTACCGGATCGGTCGCATCCGTTAGCCTAGACCAACTGGAATCAATTCCTGCATCCAACACGGCAAGTCTTCTACAGGGGAGAATAGCCGGAGTTTCAATCAGCAATTTCAGTACACAACCGGGACTTGACGATCCGGAAATTTTTATCAGAGGCATAGGCACTTTAAATTCAGGTGCCAAACCTCTTGTTATTGTTGACGGGGTTGAAAGCTCATTCAGTCAGATACCCCCGGGCGATATTAAAAGTATCAGTGTGCTGAAAGATGCAGCTTCTGCCTCCATTTACGGAGTACGAGCAGCAAACGGGGTTATCCTGGTAACCACCAGTGCCGGGAAATCAGGTAAGCCAACTGTTAAATTCAATATGAATATGGGATCTCAGCAGAATCTGGTCAAACCAAAGCTGCTGGGTTCAGTTGATTTTGCAACTGTAAGAAATGCATGGGAACTGGCTGACGGGGCAACCGAGGGTTGGTATACCAGTGAGGAAATTGAGACCATGCGGAATGGCTCTGATCCCGACCATTATGCCAATACAGACTGGATTGATCAGGCATACAGAACAGCGCTTATGCAAACTTACCATCTTTCGATTGACGGAGGGAGCGAAAAAGTTACCTACCGGCTATCTTCAGAGTATTTAAACCAGGAAGGCACAATGATTGGAACCTCCTCCGAACGTATTAATCTGCGCAGCCATATACAGGCAAAACTAAGCGAAAAACTTAGCGTAGGGGTTAATCTTTTCGGATTCAATAAGCGTGTGGATGAGCCCATCTTCAATGCATCTGGTACCAATAATGAGGGGCTTAATTATTTTTTAAGAAGACATACCATGCCTACAGTGCCCACGAATTACTCAAATGGCGAGTTCGGTTTTGTTGACGGAGCCTATGATTTGCATGGTAAGATGTCGAATAATATCCTGTTTGATTCAAGTATTGGAGACCGGTACAGCAAACTGAACCATTTGGAAGGACAGGCTTATGCCGACTGGGATATAAGCAAGGATCTGCATTTTAAAACAAGTTTCGCATTTATTGATAATGCGATAGCTATGACAAGATTTAAACCTACGTATCAGAAATATGATGCTGAGGGCGAAATTGTCAATGAAAACACTCTGAACAACCTGTTAAACACACTCACAAAGAATACTAAGTACCAGCTGGA
>JAOZLK010000296.1 GCA_029934875.1 Bacteroidales bacterium
CGACCCGCCCTTGAGCAGTTCCATGGACGGTCCGGCAAACATCTGGGAGTAGCCGGCACTGAGGCTTATTAGCTCATCCACTTTCCAGGAGCAGACCAGGTCCAGCTCTGTGCCCAGGTACTTCGCAGCATCATCTGCCTGGAGGGCTGCGCTACCGAACAGGTGCATGCCGGCCCCCAGGTTTATTTTGCCCAGGCTATACGCGGCATTCAGGTAGAGGTCCTGCAGGCCCACGTTATTCGCATGGTTGCCCACGTAGAAATAGTCCATAAACCCATTGAACTTATGGTTGGTGCCGTAGAAGGGGGTAAATGAATGGTTGTTTTCTGTCTCATCAAAGGCGGTCCCGCTGAGGAATTCGTAACCAAGTTTCAGCCCCAGTTTCTCCAGTGGTTTAATTGAGGCTTCCAGGTTACCATAGAAGGCGCTGAGCTTATTCTCTCCCGCATCCTTACCGCCCTGGTAATAGGCTCCGGCAACAAGGCCGAAATGATCGGCTGCATATTTAACCAGGGGACCCACGGTCTGACTGAAAGAAATGCCCTGATCGATGAGCTCCCCACCTGGTGCCACTGTGCGGGGTACGGGCACACCATTACTCAGGAGGAGCAGGCTCATTTTCAGCCTGTCAATGGTATGTTCGCCCCAGAGGAATAGCATGGCCTTATATGCATCGGGACCAAAGTAAAAGTTGTTGGTGCGGTCGGAATTTTCATGATAAGCCAATCCTGCATGCGCCTTGAAGAGACCCTCATATTTTACCAGCACCAGGTCGTGGGAGCGTGCCTGCTGGGCCCAACCTACACTTCCCAGCATGCGCTGGTTGTCATAGGAAAGTTCCATACGCCCGGCCTTAACGGACAATTCAGGAATGATGTAGTATTCCAGCCAGGCCTGGTGAATGGAGGTGGCAAAGTCTTCATTGCTCACAAGCTGCGGCTGGTTACCCCAGTATCTGACATCCTGGAGAACGAGCCCGGTTTTCAATTTCTCTCCGGCATAATTGAAATTCAGACGGGTTCGCTGCGATATGAAGAAGGATGCATGCTGGTCCTCAGCGGCCAGGGTGCCATATCCGTGGCTTAATTCGGCACGGGGTCTGAATTCGGCATCGAGTGTGAATTGGGCGTAGGTTCCTGAAATCGTGGTGAAAAACAGGATGACTGCGGTACTGTGTTTCAAAATTCCTCTCATTTCTATCTTATTAGCTTATTAAAGGACAGATAGTTACGAAATATCGGCCATTTAACTTGTATCATATGTTACAATTTGGATTAGAAAAAGATATTTAGATTAATTCTTAGCTAACGAAGGGCCGGATCAAAGGGCTGGTGCTTTGTACTGAAATATATTAAGATAATGCTGAAATTTGAGTTATTTTTGGATAACTGATCTATGTTTTAGAGTGAAGCCCGTGCATTCCATATGGATTCTGATGTGTGTCATTTTTCTTGGCAGCACCCTTCTGTTGCCGGGTCAGGTGGCTCAATTCAGTCATTATGGTGTCTCAGATGGTTTATCACAGAGCGAGATTCTCTGCATCTTACAGGATTCAGAAGGGTATATCTGGGTTGGAACCCAGAATGGCTTGAATAAATTTGATGCTTACTCCTTTGAACGTTTTTTTAACAATCCGGCAGATCACCACACAATCTCCAACAACTGGATCTTCGATATAGCTGAGGATCAGAATGGTATACTTTGGATAGGGACCAAAGACGGGCTGAACAAATACGATAAAAACACGGGGCAGTTTTCAAGGGTCAGTTTCCCCGACAGCATCGATGCCACAGCTTACAACTATGTATATGGGATTACTGCGGATGAATCCCACATTTACATTAATCAATCGCCGACCCTGTCTGTGCTGGACATCAATACAGGGGCCATCCGATCATACAAAAACACCTTTGAGACTGAAGGGGCGCTTTATGATAGAGGTTTCCCCGTCTTTAAATGCAGCAGCGGAATGATATGGATTGGCTCGGTAAATGGCCTGTGCCATTTCAATCCGCAGGAACAGGAATTTACCTATTTCCACCCCGGAGAACCTGGCACCAACTCAATCAGCAATGGCCATATCACCTCCTTACTGGAAGACAAGAAGGGAAATGTGTGGGTCGGAACAGAAGAAGGATTAAATATTTACTATTCTGAAACAGAACAAATCGTCCGGTACACGCACGACAGAAACGATCCGGGCAGCCTGAGTCATGACTATATACAGTCAATGATCCAGGATCATGAGGGAAATATCTGGATCGGTACCGACGGAGGAGGATTGAATAAAACGACAGGCATTCTCCCTGCCGGTGTTTTAGAATTTACCCATTTCAGGAATCTGGCAGACAACAATAATTATATTGGTCATGATATCGTGCTCTCGCTGTTGGAAGACAGCTCACACAATCTCTGGATAGGTACCCTTGCAGGGATCGATAAGACCGATCTTAAGAAGAAAAGTATTTCATATTTTTCGAAATCTGACAATCCAAACTCAATCGATCTGCTGGATAATGTTATTGCTTCGGTATTTGAAGATGATGATCACAGGCTGTGGGTCGGGACCTGGGGGAAGGGTTTGAGCATCGTGGACCGGAATACGAATAAATCCATGCACTACCTGGCCGAGTCTGTTGGTGAAAGACATATTCCTGAGAACCATATCCATGTTATTTTCAAGGATAGCAAATCCAGAATATGGCTGGGGACACGAAACGGTGTCAGTATTTTTGACAGTTCAAGCCATCAATTTATCCCTGTTGAAGAGTATTTTGATGTGCCCGATTTCTCTTATTTCAGCAACAACAGGGTTTATTGCATCATCGAAACTATGGATGGCAGGTTCTGGATCGGGACTGGAAACGGTATCTGTATCCTGGATACAGAATTAAAAAAAGGGACTGTCATTAGAGAGGACAGCGAGGGACCACTGACCATCAGCAGGAATTTAGTCTATTCTTTGCTGGAGGACCGGGATGGAGAAATCTGGATCGCTGCTTCAAACGGGCTGGACAGGTATGATCCATCAACAAAGCTGCTTAGCCATTATGCCAGCGATCCCGGTTCGTCAAACAGCCTGAGCGACAATTTTACCGTTTCTCTCTGCGAGGATCGCGAAGGTAATATCTGGATTGGAACCAGCGTGGGAACCAGTAGGTTCAGCAAGTCTGACTCTACTTTCATCAGCTATTCCGTTAAAGATGGTTTACCAAGCAACATCGTCTACGACATTGTTCAGGATGGCAAAGGCAATCTCTGGTTTTCTACCGGATCGGGCCTGGCCATGAAGAATCCGGATGCGTCAGCAGCCGATGCTTTTATTATCGTGGATGAATTGCTGGGGAAAGAGTTTAACATCAAGGCCGTATATAAAAATGATCAGGGTGAACTGTTTTTTGGTGCCATGGACGGTTTGATCTCCTTTCACCCCGATTCACTGACTGGAAATAATTTTATTCCGCCGCTAGCTATAACTTCCTTCGAGAAGGAGAACAATGGAATCCGGCAAAAAATCAATGTGTATACCGAAGAGATTGATCTTTCTCACAGGGATTACTCTTTTACCATTGAATTTTCTGCCCTCGATTTTACCAATCCTTCAAAGAACAGGTATTCTTACAAAATGGAAGGCATCTCTGATAACTGGATTGAGATCGGGACCCGGCGATTTGTCCCATTTACCAATCTTCCTCCGGGCGCCTATACTTTTAGCGTAAAGGGAAGCAACAACGACGGAGTATGGAATGAGGCCGGAGCCAGCATACGTATAAACAATCATCCCCCCTGGTGGAGAAGCAACTATGCCTATGTAGCCTACGTCCTTGCTTTGATTGTGCTGATTAATCTGATCATCCGATTGAGAGAGCAGAGCCTGGTCAGGGAGAAAAGAAACCTTGAAGAAAAGATCAGAGAACGCATATCCGAGATTGCTCAGAAGAATAATGAGTTAAATGAGTTGAACGCCATGAAGGATACTTTCTTTTCGATCCTGGCGCACGACCTTAAAAATCCATTTTCAAGCCTGTACTCATTAAGTGGATTGGTGGTTCAAAATTTTCAGAGCATGGAAGATGAGGAAAAGTTGACCGCATTGAAAAAAATCGAAGATTCAAGCAAACTTATTTACAATCTGCTGGAAAATTTGTTAACCTGGTCTCGTTCACAGAGAGGCGACATAGACTACGCGCCTGATAAATTCATGCTTTCGGACCTGGTCCATACCAACATCAATCTTCACAGGGTGGCTGCTGAGTCCAAGGGAGTTCGGCTTAGCTCAGAAGTGAACGGTGATTTACAGGCTTATGGAGACCGTGAAATGATCAGCACTGTTCTCAGAAATCTGATTAACAATGCCATCAAGTACAGTCACAGGGGAGGAGTGGTTGAAGTAAATGTAGCTGAGAAGGGTGATTTTATGGAGGTGACGGTAAGCGATCGGGGTGTTGGCATGACAAAGGAGGATGCAGAGAAAATTTTTCGCATCGATGCAAAATATAAATCTCCTGGCACTATGGGAGAAAAAGGCACCGGCCTGGGATTGATCCTGTGTAAGGATTTTATAGAAATCAACAAAGGCCTGATCTGGTGTGAATCCCAGGAAGGATCAGGCACCAGCTTCCATTTTACAACCCCCGTATCGGCAAATTTGCTTTGAGGAGCATTCCTCATACCTGGTGGAGACCATCCCCATTATCGGATTACAACTTTCTTAGTTATAATTAGCCCTGAATGACTGAGGCGTAAAATATAGATCCCGGGGTAAAATCCTGAAATATCTATGCCTGTAATTTCGCTGGTAGAAATTCTGTCGGCTCTTGAGGTGTACAACATTTTTCCTGACCCATCGAAAAGAGAAATCAATATTTCAGAATCTATATCCTTCCCTGGCCTGATATAAATAGAATGCTTTGCCGGGTTGGGATAAACTGTAAAGTTCACAGGACTTTCCGGGTTCACTATGCCGGTAGAAGCAGTTCCTTTCTGCTCAATGGTGAAGGTTTGAGAAATTACCCCTTCACCGAAGAACGTAATCTCTGCAGAACGAATCTCAGTACTGGTGTTTTCATCGAAATAGACCATTAGCAGGTTGTCCCCGGACCTTGCCGTGGAAAGCCAGTCAGCCTCTTCACTTGCCGACCAGTCAACATTGCTTGCTACCAGAATAGCGCTCGAATCAGATTCGGCAACAGGAAGGGATTGGACAAGTATTTCGAATCGGGCGAATTAAAGCCTTTTGGCACAGTGAGCGCTTCTTATATGGGTGTTCCCTTAATGCTTTCAGGAGCGATTGTCGGGGTGATGGTTGTCCATGACTATCACATTGAAGATGCCTATTCGGCGACAGATGAAGAGTTAATGGTTTTCGCTTCGGATCATATTGCCCGGGCCATAGAAAGTGTGAGGGCGGAGGAGATGATCCAAAAACAGCACCTGCTGGTTCTGGAGCACAGGCAGGCGATTACAGACAGTATACGTTATGCCACGAGGATTCAGAAAGCAGTCCTCCCTTCCAGTGCTTATTTGGAGCATGTCCTGCCTGATCATTTCATCCTCTTCAGACCCAAGGATGTCATAAGTGGAGACTTTTACTGGGTGCAGGATCTGGGCCGGTTTAAGGTGGCCATCGTAAGCGATTGTACCGGACATGGTGTTCCGGGTGCAATGATGAGCATGCTGGGCATAACCTTGCTCAATGAGCATTTCAGAACCTTCGGGGTCGGGGAACCTGATGCAATCCTCGGGCATTTAAAAGACAAGGTAAAGGAAATACTCGCCCAGGAAGGATCGGAGGATGATCAGAAGGATGGAATGGATATGGCCATAGTCCTGATAAACCAGGAGCGCCATGAACTTCATTTTGCCGGTGCCAACAGGCCCCTGTTCCTGTTCAGGAAGAAGGAGGAGGGTGAAATTTCAAATCTGGTTCCTTCTTTTGAGAATGACGATTATGAGTTATTCATATTTAAGGGAGATAGGCAACCCATCGGTGCACATTGGGAGGAGAAAGCATTTACCAGGCACTCGGTTAAGCTGCAGGAAGGCGACTCCCTCTATATGTTTACCGACGGTTTTGTAGATCAATATGGCGGGGAAAATCGCAAAA
>JAOZLK010000297.1 GCA_029934875.1 Bacteroidales bacterium
CTACCTGCATTCAACAGTGGATGTGGGTATTCTGCTGCCCCTTTCCGACTTTTCGTCATAGACCAGAACAACATCTCTGCCGCCGGTATCGAGGTCGGCCAGTGTGAAGTCGGTATTATGAAGAAATCACTGAAATCAATCCTGATAATGAAAGTGGAAAAGCAAAACTTGATTCCCTCAATGTATTGATCGGTGACAAGTAATTAACTTAAAAACGCACGCAAACAAAAGTTGGTGACATAAATGTTCCAGACAAATTAACGATCTGGTGCCGGTCCGTTTTCGACACCTCCTCCCCTTCCTTGTTCTTGTAGAATTCATTAGTTGCCAGCGGGAAGTTGGTCACAAAAGCCTCACTATCGCGTTCAGATACCCTGGGAACTTCACCCACGTTTCCGACGAGGGTCACCCTGTTTACTCCGTATTTCATAATAGTAAGATTTGCTTACATGGCTTAATGTGATGAGGGGTGGAGAGATCGCTTAGTGAGCCTCTGAATTCAGGCTCATCAATTGACTCAGGTGCATATATTCAGTAACTTAGGAGAAGTTGAAAATAAATTACATTTCCTTGACAATTGGCTGAATAGATTTTTCTAAAATAGTATTACTTATTATTCGGTCAGATTAAACAAGAAAGGATGGGACTGTTTTCAAGCGTGTTAAGCAGGAAAAGAGGAGTTATCTTTTTTGTAGTCGCCTTCATGTTACCACTTTTTTTTGTGGTGGGAGTAAGCATTGATACCTTTTCGAAACGGCAAAAAACAACCCGGAATCTATTAGAATCTAATCTTTGGCTCTCAGGACGATCAGCCCTGGATCAAATGGAGACACAATTCATTGAAATAGAGAATAAATGGTTGAAGGAGGAATATTTCAGTAATATACTATTAATCGACAGCCTTAAGCAAATTGGCACAAGCCCCGACATGTTTCTCATTGATCAGCAGTTTCAGATTGTATATCCTGAAACTGCTGAAGAGAAGCATCGTTATTTATTAACTTACAACAGAAGCTGGAATTCCGATTACAGAAAGTATATGGGCATGGCAGAGTCAGAAGAACTTGCCAGGCGAAGTTATTCGAAGGCCGCTCAGCATTACCAAACGAGTCTTGGTTTGGCTAAAACAACTCAACAAGAAGCCCTGGCAATTGAAGGGGTGGCCCGATCTAACATGGCTGGTCAAAATTACCAGCTGGCTATCCGGTATTATCAATTGCTCAAGAATGAATACAGCCAGATTGGAAATTTGGGCGGACACCCTTATGGCATTTCTGCACCGCTTCAGCTTTACACGATCGGAACTCTCATCGGGGACGAGGTTTTTGGTCCTGATTCTTTGCTCATAACCTACCAGATGATAAAGGATGGGGATTGGTTGATCAGCTCCTCTTCATATTTCTTTTTTAAAGCAGAATTTGAATCTATTTTAAAGATTGACATTGAATCAGGAGAATCCAGATTTGAAAGAATCCTGAAATTCAATCAGTTTCTGGGCAGCTTTATAATCCCGGCCATAAAGGAAAGATCCGAATTTTCAGAATTTAACAAAGCCGTTGAAATAAAGAGGACTTATATGCAGACCGATGATGCCCAATACCTCATTTGCTTCAAAGAGATGCAAATCCCTCGGTCTGACAAGCTCTGTTTTGGAGGAATTTGCTGGAACCTGGACACTGTTATTACCACCATTTTTTTTTCTTTACTAGCGGATATGACTGCAGAAACAGGACTGGACTTTCTGTTGGTTAACAGCAATAATATAAATCTCTCAACTGGTGAAGCTGCACAAATACCTGAAGAATCTCTCACCCTATCATTCAGTAATATTCCATTTCCCTGGACTCTTGTCGCTATCCAGCCCGGATATAAAAAACTCGAATCAGATGTGAGAATCCAACTGATTATCTACGGCTTGCTAGTTGTTATTATCATTATACTCATGCTTTTTGGCGCTTTCGTGCTGCTGCGTGATATCAGCCGGGAAACGGATTCGATGCGTCTTCAAACAGAATTTGTACATAATGTTTCACATGAGTTGAAGACCCCCTTAAGCCTGATCCGTCTGTATGGGGAAACATTGCTACTCAAAGAACACCTGCCTGAAGCCGACCGCAAAGAGGGGCTACAGATCATTACCAAAGAGAGTGAACGCCTTTCATATATGATCAATAACATTCTGGATTTCTCCAAAATAGAAATGGGTCGGAAGGAGTTCGACCTGAAACCCGGAAACCTGGCAGAAGTTGTTATAAATACCCTGAATTCATACCGCTACCACTTTGTAAAGAAAGGCTTCATAATTGAAGAAGACATCGACCAGGATATCCCCATGGTTTTATTTGACAAAATTGCCGTGGAAGGAATCCTGATCAATCTGTTTAGCAATGCGATAAAATTCTCAAATAATATTAAGAGAATAATGGTGAAATTAAAAAACAAGCCTGAAGTAATTAGTTTAATGGTGGCTGACAATGGGATCGGAATTCCTGCGAATGAGCTCTCAAATATTTTTAACCGTTTTTATCGGGTGAAAAATTCTGCTGATTTTGAAACCAGCGGTAGTGGTTTAGGACTAACCCTGGTCAAACATGTAATAGATGCACATGGGTGGAAGATCGACGTTGAAAGCACACCTGGACAGGGTAGTATTTTTTCCATATTTATTCCACCTGATGCGAATGAGGAGGGGCTAAAATGAAAGAAAAGATTCTGATTATTGAGGATGAAGAGGACCTGGTTAAAGGTTTAAGATTAAACCTGGTAGACGAAGGCTATGAGGTGGATTATGCCTTGAACGGAAAAGAAGGGTTGAGAAAAGCCCTGAAAGAAAAACCGGACCTGATTCTGCTCGACATCATGTTACCCGGGATGAATGGATTAGAGATCTGTAAGGAGCTACGCCAACATAAGATGGACATCCCCATTTTGATGCTTACTGCGAAAGGAGAAGAGATAGATAAAGTGATTGGCCTTGAGATAGGTGCTGATGATTATATTTCGAAACCATTTAGCATCCGGGAACTTCTGGCCAGAGTTAAAGCACACCTCCGGAGAGAAAATCGGGGTGGTGAGACAGTACCGGAAGTGGTTCGGCTGGAATCCCTGAAAATTGACTTCGGGCATTACAAAGTCATCCGTAAGGACGATGAGATCGACCTTACATCCCTGGAAGCAGATATCTTACGCCATTTGATCGGACAGGATGGAAGGGTGGTATCCCGGGATGACCTGCTGGATAAAATATGGGGCTATGAAAAGTTCCCAACCACCAGGACCATTGACAATCATATTCTGAAACTCCGAAAGAAAATCGAAATTGATCCGAACCATCCCCGCCATATCCTTACAGTATATGGAGGAGGATATCGTTTTGTGTATTAGTTACTATTGGTGACATTCTTTTACTTTTCGCTGACAATGGCGACATGTAGTTTACATAGGTTTGTATAGTGAAATACTTAAACAAATTCCGTAACAATCATGAAAACAAAACTTTTCTTCCTACTGGTTCTCCTCCTGGCAACAATCCAAACTTCCATAGCCTTCCAGGAAAAACAGGATCATGAAGTACTTTTTGAGAAAGCTATGTACACCATGGAAACCAAAGCGGACTTGAAAGAAGCCATCTCCCTGTTTGAGTTGCTGATTAATACCTATCCCAACGAAAAAGAATATGTCGCCAAAGCATTATTCTATGAGGGAATGTGTTATGAAAAACTGGGGAATATAGAAGCCAGAAAATATTACGAAAAAGTAATTAATGATTATTCTGACCAATCCGAATTGGTACAATTGGCTCAAATAAGTTTAAAACGCGTATTGACATTAGAAAAACCGACTGATGTTCAACTTGCCAGTGTACTGCCTGAGGACCTAACTATCATTAATCTGTACGATAAAGGATCAAGCGTAATAAAAGGCACAATGGTCGAGAATTCTTCTCTTTCTCCCGACGGAACTAAAATAGTGGGTGTTGATTATTCCGACGGTCAGAATATCGCTGTATATGACCGATTGTCCAAACAGATTCAAAAGATCACCCAATATGAATGGTTAACTGAACCTGTAGGATGGACCTATTATCCTTCCTGGTCTCCTGATGGAAAAGAAATTGTCTATATGTTCTCAGACTACAACAATTATGAGCTTCAAGTCTCCACCCTGGAGGGAAAGACCCGCACCCTCCTTAGAAACGAATCCAATGCAGGGCAAATTATTCCAAGACAGTGGTCACAGGACGGATGTAACATTTTAACGTTTAAACAGGATAGCAGTGGATTTTATACAATAGGCCTGGTATCAGCAAAGGAAGGTTCTTTTAAAGTACTGCATAAGACCCAATGGAAATCTGAGCTTATTGAAGGCAATGCTTCTTTATCACCGGATGGAAAGTTTGTTGTTTTCTCGGACGGACAAAAAGATAAATTGGATCTATTCATCATTGATACTGAAGGAGGAACAGCGACCATATTGAGTGACCATCCTACCAATGAACTGGACCCACTATGGTCACCTGATGGAAAGCATATTGTGTTTATTAGAGAAACCAAGGGCGGATCATTCCTGTACGCAATAGAGATGACAGAAGGAAAGCCTGCAGGGTCGCCATTCCTGATCAGGGAAGGCATGCAAAATGTTAATTTAGCAAATTGGACGGAGAATGGTATTCATTACAATTTATGGGTTGATATTCATGATATCCATACCCTTCGGCTGAATCCGGAAACAGGCATTCCTTCTGGAGAACCGAAACCTCTTGATTATACTCCCACCGGATCCAATATCAGTCCGGTTTGGTCGCACGATGGAGAATATCTTGCATTTGTCTCATATGAAGATAAACATGAGGTGGTTATACTACCTGTAGATGGTGGGGAAACACGCCATTACAGCATTCCCAATCCTGAAGAATTTTGGAATCTTTCTGTGAGTGGCCTGCGATGGCTTCCTGATAACAGTGGGGTGAGTCTGACTGCCGAAGGGAGTATGGGAAACTCTTCCGCATACCGCCTTGATTTAACTACTGGTAAATGGCAGAACTGGCACCTCCCAATGAAGGGCTGGACGAGCATGGATTGGGGACCGGATGAAAACTCTTTCGTATATGCGGGATGGACACACATTGATACTGACGTAAATGCAGTGGATCCCGGACTGCATCAGTTCAATGTTATAACAGGAGAAACTCGAAATATCTTCCAGCCTGAACCCGCTGAATGGTATACCTTCAGAGGATTGAAGTTTTCCCGGGATTACAAAAAACTGACTTACATCTTTCAAGATTCAAAACTCATGGTATTGGACCTCGAGTCGGGTGAAAGCAGGATGCTTGCTGAAAAATACTGGAGTCCAACTTTTTCTCCGGATGGTAAGAAGATACTCTCGTTCGGGCCATATGAGGATGCAAAAACGACAGGTATAATTGTTTTCTCTCTCGACGGCGAAATTCTTCACCAGTATGATATAGCCCAGCATTTTACTTCAGGTACGAGAATCTCGCAATCGGACTGGTCACCTGACGGAAAACAGCTTGTTTTTATTACACGAGATATGAAGTACAAGACTTATTTGATGAAAAATGTTTTGAAATAAGCTGCATAAATTCACCTCTTTAAGAGAGGTAAATACTATTGGGGATATTTTCATCTTTGCGATCTCATTTAATTTTTTTTATGAAACCCAACTAAAATGGCACCAAAACTCATCCCTGTAAGTCTTCTCATTCTGGTAATGATAAGCTGTACCACAGAAATGATAATTGAAAAACCACTTCTGGCCAAAGTTGAAATTGTAGTGGACAATTATTTTGGACAAGAGATATCCGATCCATATAGATATATGGAAAACCTTCAGGATACATTAGTCCAACATTGGTTAAAACTACAGGCTGAATATACACCTAAGGTATTGAATAGTATTCAAGGACGGCAATCCCTTATTGAAAAAATGATGGAGTTTGAGAACAGGACCACTTCTCAAAATTCATGGCCATGGGTTACTGAGAATGACAGGTACTTTTATTTAAAAACAACTTTACCCGATTTAACAGGAA
>JAOZLK010000298.1:0-5746 GCA_029934875.1 Bacteroidales bacterium
CGAAATTGCCAAAGGAACGGATGAACATCATTAAGCAAGTAATGCCAACTTACGGAGAGGCCGCACGTTCAGTTGATTTGTTTGAGACCAATAATCCAATGATCTCTTCCCTGGAAGTAAAGCGTGATTTTGAGAATTGGCATATCATAGCAGTAGCCAGCTGGGATCAAAAGAAAATGGTTAACAGAACAGTTGATCTTGAAGATGCCGGACTGAAGACCGATACAGAGTACCTGGCTTTTGAATTCTGGGAGCAAAAATTTATGGGAAAGGTTTCTGGTGAACTTAAGCTTAAACTAAGGCCTACTTCAGTAAAGGTTGTGGCTCTCAGAGAAATCACCGGCCATCCGCAAATCATAGGAACCAACAGGCATATCACAATGGGAGGCGTTGAACTGGAGAGTGTCAGTTGGAATCCGGGTGATCTTAGTCTTACCGGTACTTTGAAAGGTGGAAGGGAGCATACTTTCAGTGTTACTGTTTATGTTCCTTCCGGCTATAAGATTGTAGAAGCTTCAGCGGATAATACAAGCTCAAAAGTTACATATCTGAATTCAGAATTGATACAGTTGGATATTGACTTTGGAGATGAAGCTGTGAGAACATTTCAGATCGAATTTAGAAACACAAAAACAATATAAGCTCAATCAAGAATTATGAAACAACTAGCTCTACTATTGGCAGCTCTCTTTATTGCTGCTACAGGCATTTCACAAACAGGTTTTACCGAGGACTTTGAGACAGATCCGGGGTGGCCAACAACAAATGAGTACATTGTGTCCCATCAGGGTACGATGGAGTATATCCAGGTAAAAAAGTTTACCAAATGGCGTGGTTTAAAGATTGATCTGGGAGGAAGCATTGATATCTCCTCCATGCCCATTTTGAATCTCGACGTTTTAAGCGAGAAGCCCATTAAACTGTTTGTTTACCTTGTGGATGCCGATGATAAGAATTCCCAGCGACCACAAAGGATACTTAATTTCGGTGAGTTCGTAAATGTCTGTTACGATTTTATCGGTGATGCCACGGTTGATCTGACCAGGATAACGCATATTATCTTTGCGGTAAATGGTGATGCAACAAGCTTTTCAGGAGATCTTTGGTTTGATAATCTCAAGTTGGGAACCGATGCTGAGCTTACAGCAAACCTGATGGCCAATCTTGGCGGACTGGGGAAAATCACCCATCATTCTGGTGCCGGTTCAGGATCATTCCTGATTACTGATATTGAGAATTCAACTGGATTGACAGTTACAGGTGCTGAAGATTTGATTCAGAATGTAATTGTTTCTGCCATAGAACCCTACGATCATGGGAATAGCGGTATTATTGAAGCCCCCAATAGCAATGGCAATGTCGTTGTTACTTATGATCTGGTTCCCGGGGGCACTGGTTCAAGTACAGTTTCAATTACTGCCCTTGGAGATGCAGCTTATGCAGATAACACTATTAGTTTTGATATTGAAATAGAGGGCGACCAGGTTCCAACCATTGACCAGGTGGGTGATATTGAAGCAGGAGTTGGTGTCTATACAGAGGTCATGTTGACCGGGATAAGTGACGGAAACAGTGTTGTAAATCAGGATCTTACTTTAACAGCCATCAGTGATGACCTGGCTGTCATTTCTGATATTATTATCGATTATGAGCAGGGTGAGTATGCTGTTCTTTCCTTTACGGCTTTAACTGCAAAAATGGGAGTTGGTATTACTGTCAGGGTACAGGATGACGGAGCATTGAACAACTCTACCGAGATGGTTTTTCATGCAGATGTTTATGATGATTATAACAACTCCCCAACCATTGACAGGCCTGTAGCACAGTCGCTGCTCAATGGAGACGGAGAGCAAAGTATATTACTCACCGGCATCTCCGATGGAGATGCAGGTTCGCAGAACCTGACTCTGACTGCAGTAAGTTCGGATGAGGGTGTAGTTATCAGCGGTGATATTACCATCATATATACCCAGGGTGACTCAAGTGCTCAATTTGTATTTTCTCCGGCAGGAGAGGGAACCACCACCATTACAATAACTGTTGCTGACGATGGCGGGAACGGAAGTAACAACGGAGATGCCCTGACCGGGGTTGACTTTGATATTGAAGTACGGGCTGTTGCACCCACCGGTCATCAGGTACCTATGAGTGAATTTGATACTACAGGAATGGGCACATCAGAGAGACTGGAAGTATTATCATGGTCCATTGATGGCAATCTTGCATCACAAAGTGGAACCCTTGGTACTTTTCATGGGAAGGATAATGTCATTAAACTCGATTTGTCAGAAAAATCATGCTGGGGTGGACTCTGGTATAAATGTCCTGAGATCAATGTTGATAAGAACAGATATTTGAGTTATGATATCTATTTTGAAGGTTCCGATTTCTCTGACGGAGGACAGACTCATACATATTTTTGGGACGATGGTTGGGATAATAACTTAAGCAGGAACGTCAATGGAGCACATAATCTCCGACAAACTGTTACAGAGGGTAGCTGGCATACAATTGTTATGGATTACTCTCTTCCGGGAGGAATGGATAATAAGAATGGCGAAGAGATAAATGGAGAGAGAATACAGAAGATACTGCTGAATTATGCCAGCAACTTTACCTGGCCCTTCCCATCCGATAATGGATCGGTCTATGTTGCTAATATAAAAATCGGAAGCGATGTGCCGGAGGAGCTTCTTCCTGAAGTAACTCCTGAATGCACTATCAATCCTGTGGCAGACAGAGTTCATACAGAAGTGCCGGGAGTACAGGAGATATTACTTACTGGAATCGGTGCAGGGGATGATGGTACTGTTACTCCGGATGTATCTGTTGTGAGTAATAATACTTCCTTCATTTCACCAGTAAGCGGTGATCTTGAAAATGGAACGATGCTGCTAACATATGAGCCGGCTGCAGGAATTGAATCAGCAATCATTACGTTAACTGTTTCAGCAACTGGGTTAAGCAATACTGAAATCAGTTTTGAGATCGCTACTGTTACTGCTGTAGCAGGTAGTGCTGCAAATGTAAGCATCGATCTGTCACAGGAATTCCAGACAATTCGTGGCTTCGGCACAATGGCACCACCTGAGCACCTGGTTAATCTATATGTAAATGACATTGGTGCTACGGTTGCAAGAATAGGAACAGGCAAAATGATAGAGCCGGTAAATGACAACAACGACCCCTATGTACTGAACCGGGATGGGCTTAATTATGATGCTTATGACTGGGACTACTACAAAATGCTGAAGGCAAGCGGAATTAAATCATTTATTCTTTCAATATGGACTCCTCCATCCTGGATGAAGGATAACCTTAGTACAAATTATTTTGGGCCTGCAGCTCCTTCTTGGGGATCTACCGATAATAAGCTCTCACGCTATTATTATGATGAATTCGCTGAGACATGCGTGGCTTATGTGAAGATGTTCAGAGAAGAAGCGGGTATAGAACTGGATGCACTTAGTTTGCAGAATGAACCCTCTTTCTGTGAACCATATGGTTCATCTATCATTGATGCAGCACATTGGCCGGAACTTATCAATAAGGTTACAGGGCGTTTTCAGGAAGAAGGGATAAGTACAAAGATCTTCGCACTTGAGGAGGTACAGCCAGGACCTATTCATGGGGGAATTGATGCTATTCAGGCAGATCCGACGGCAAATCAAACCACGGAGATTATTGCCATTCATGGTTATCAGGCAGATGGTATAACACCGGAGTTTCCTGATTTTTCAAAATGGGAAAGTATCCGGGACAATTGCCAGGAAGGGGATTATCCTAAAGAGTTATGGATGTCGGAGACATCATTCTTTGAAACTGACTGGGAGTATGCCATGTTATATGGGGCAGGAATATATGGTGGTCTTGAATATGGTGATGTTTCCCAATGGGTATGGTATAGTTTTACAAAAGCCTATATCGAAAACGGGAATCAACCATCAAACATTTATGCTGCAGCCAAACAATTTTATAAGTTCATAGAGCCGGGTGCTCAAAGGGTTAAAACTGTGCAGTCAGAAGATCCGCATATAATGGTTACTTCATTCAGAAACACAGATGATACCCTTGCCATTGTGATCATTAATAAGTCTCTGGAACCACGTTCCTTACATGTCAATATTACAAACGGGGATGCGCCAGCCGGATTTATTGTCTATCAGTCAATTCCTTATCAGATTTGCCAGCAAACAGCTTCTGTGGTCTATGGGGAGACTGTGGCCCTTCCGGCCATGAGTTTCACAACATTGCAGGCTATTCCTGTTGAAAACTTCACCTTGACAGTCGATAGCGGATCTGGTGCGGGAAGGTATCCTGAAGGCTCCATAGTCGCTATTGAGGCTGATACGCCCCCTGAAGGAGAGGTGTTCGAAAGTTGGACTGGGGATGTGGATGGAATTACAGATGTTATGTCTGCGACTACAACGCTTACCATGCCTGCAAGTGATATAGCGGTAACGGCAAGCTACGAAACTCTTATAGATGTTGCTGCAATTGAAGGGCAGGACATGATGGCAATCTATCCCAATCCGGCCGGAGAGTCAGTATTCATTCTATTGCCTGAAACAGAGTATAACACCCTGATGATTACCAATATACTTGGAGAGAAACTGTTGATAATGGATATTACTCCTTCCATGGACCGCGTAACTCTGGACTTGAGTTCTTTTGTCCCGGGAGTCTATATTGTTTCACTGCAAAGCGAGGAGAAATTTGTTAAGGGCAGCTTGGTCATTAAGTGAGATTTTTTTAATACCCCGGGGTAGAATCCCGGGGTATTTCAATCCATCATAAATTGCTTAATCGAGCAGCAATTGCTGATGTAGATAATCAGTTGAAATTCAGTCCGGGTAAAAATTAATGAGTCAGGAATAATGAAAAAGCTTTTTCTCATCTGTGTCCTTTGCGTGGCCATAAACCTGGTATATGCTGAGGATAGGCGATCTGATAACCATGTTTTGTGGTTCACTTATCCTGCAAAATACTGGAACAGCCAGGCTTTACATTTAGGGAATAGCTATTTTGGCGCGTCATTTTTTGGTGGTATTGAAGAAGAGGTCTTTGCTCTGTCAGAAAAAAGCATGTGGAGAGGTGGCCCTGCCAAAGGTAATTGGGAAAAAGCAGGTGTAAATCCCAAAGCCAAAGAATCCCTGCCCTTAATCAGGAAAAATACGGTAGAAGGAAACATCCAGGTTGCAGATAGTTTGGTGACGCACGATTTTCTTGGTTCAGCGGAACTGTTCGGCAATTTTACATCCATTGGTGACTTAAGAATTAAATTTCTGAATGAGGATACTATCTATACGAACTATAAAAGGGTATTAGACCTGCAAAATTCTGTAGGTGTAGTTCACTATGATAAGGGCAATACTTCATTTGAAAGAGAGTATTTCTGTTCATACCCTGACAGGGTTCTTGCCATGAAATTTTCAGCAGATTCTCCCGGAAATATTTCATTCAACCTTTCAATGGATATCATGCAGGACTCCTCGCGTGTTGAAATTTCAGGAAACAGATACCAGATAAGCGGATATATCAATGGAAATAATCGCCCTTTTCATCTCTTAATTGATATGAGAAATGAAGGAGGAGTGGTTGGCCGGGAGAATGATACACTGGCTGTAAGGGGTGCAAATTCGGTCGAATTGTATGTGACTGTTGCAACGAATTATGAAATGAAGTATCCTGATTATACAGGTGAAAATCCGAAAGATATTGTCAATAGAGTTATGCAGAAAGTTCT
>JAOZLK010000298.1:5756-6051 GCA_029934875.1 Bacteroidales bacterium
TGGCATATTTCTGATTATCAGTCATTGTATAACAGGGTCTCTCTTAAACTGGAAGGTAATAAGGAGGCGGAAAAACTTCCGACAAATAAGCGATTTCAAAAACTAAAATCAGGCAAAGCAGATCCCGGTTATAAAGTGTTGGCTTTTAATCTTGGCAGATACATGATTATCAGTTCCTCCCGCCCTAACACTTTGCCTGCTAATCTGCAGGGAGTATGGAATGCATTTGATGTGGCGCCCTGGGCAGGAAATTATCAAAGTAATGTAAATCTGCAGGAGATATACTGGTCATGCG
>JAOZLK010000299.1:0-3945 GCA_029934875.1 Bacteroidales bacterium
CCAATGGAAGCTGGAACTCGCTGCTTCCCCTTGCAGCCATCTCCCTGGTATGGGTAAATGATACCTTTGCTTACGTATGTGGAAGCTTACTGGGGAAACATGCCATTACTCCGAGGCTTTCACCGGGAAAAACCTGGGAAGGGTTTGCAGGTGGCCTTCTTTTTACCATGCTGGCGGCCTGGATCTTCTATCATTTCTCAGCTTACCAGAGCCCTGCCACCTGGATAGCCATGGGCGCAGGCACAAGTATATTTGCAATGGCAGGAGACCTGTTTGAATCTGGCCTGAAAAGAAAATACAAAGTGAAAGATTCCGGAGAAATCTTACCCGGACACGGGGGCATCCTGGACAGGTTTGACTCACTTCTCTTAGTGGCTCCTGCCTTGTTTTTATTACTTTTGTTCTTACATCTTTAAGCATGATCAGGATCCATAAAGAAGGAAGGCTTATTGTTGCAATCGCACTTTTGCTGGGATTGGCACTTATAAGTATTGCTGCCCTGTGGCTGCCTGCCTGGATTCAAGCTCCGCTTTTTATCCTGGCTTTGGCACTTGTGATTCTGGTATTGCGTTTCTTTAGAAACCCAAAAAGAAGGTACTTTAAGGATGAAAAAACAATTGTCGCCCCTTCAGACGGGAAGGTGGTAGTTATCGAAAAAACCATACAGGATGAGTTTCTGGGAAAGGAATGTATCCAGATATCCATCTTCATGAGTATACATGATGTGCACATCAACTATTTTCCTGTGGAAGGAGATATCGCATACACAAAATATCATCCTGGAAAATACTTCCTGGCCCGTCATCCAAAATCATCCGAACTTAATGAACGCTATTCTGTAGGTATTAATACTCCCTATGGAGCCTTGCTCGTAAGACAGGTGGCAGGCTATGTAGCCCGCAGGATCAGGTCTTATGCTGTTCTTGGCAGGCGGGCACACCAGGGCTGGGAGATGGGTTTTATCAAATTCGGATCGAGGCTGGATCTCTTTATCCCCAGCGATGCGATTCTACAGCTTGAGTTGAATCAAAGGGTAATAGGTGGTGTTACTCCCCTGGCCCGCTTCAAATAAGAGACCTTGAGCTCTTTTTAACATCTCGTTAACATCTTTCATTTCTTCTTCCTGCTATCTTGCATCTGAATTTTTAATAAAACCAAACAAGATGAAAAAAGTATTAGCCATTTTAGCACTCGCACTCTTTATCGGAGGAACCAGTGCAACAGCCATAGCAGGCACCATTGATACACCCGTAGCAACAGAACTCAGGGAAGATGATAAGAAGAAGGCTGCAAAAACTGAAAAGAAGTCCGAAGCAACAAAGAAATCAAGCGATTGCTCAAAGAGTTGTGAAGGTGAAAAAAAATCAGACTGTTCGAAGTCTAAAAAATAAGGTCCCTTACATTCAGATTGTGAGTAAACGAAAAGCTGTTCTGCCTTGCAGAGCAGCTTTTTTTCTTTTAGTACTTTCTCTATATTTGCAGCCTGTTTAACCAAGGCGCAAAAATGAATCAAAATATTATTAAGGTTTCTGAGAATGTAAGCTGGATCGGGGTTTTAGATCGCAACCTGGTCTCCTTCGATATTGTAATGGAAACCAAATTCGGGACAACTTATAACAGTTATTTCATCGATGCCGGAAAAAAAGTGGTGATCGATACGGTAAAGGAAGGCTTCTGGCCCGAGTACAGGGAGAAACTCCTGTCGCTTACCGATCCCTCAGAAATCGACTACATCGTATGCAACCACACCGAGCCAGATCATTCGGGTTCGCTATGTCATCTGTTGGAGCTGGCTCCCAATGCCACAGTAGTTGGGAGTGGACAGGCCCTCACCTACCTGGGTGAAATGCTTGGGAAGCCCTTTAAATCCCAGAAAGTAAAAGATGGTGATGTAATCGACCTGGGGAATATGAAATTGAAGGTAATCGGTGCTCCCAACCTGCACTGGCCCGACACCATTTACACCTATCTTGAGGAAGAAGCCCTTCTCTTTACCTGCGATTCCTTCGGGGCTCACTATGCCGATGAAAGGATGTGGGACGATGAAATCGGGGACTACAGCGAAGTCTTTAACTATTACTTTGATGTGATTCTGAAGCCCTACAGCAAATTCATGCTGAAGGCCATTGAGAAAATCCGGACCCTGCCCATCGATATCATTTGTCCGGGTCATGGTCCCATTTTGCGCTCGACCTGGAAAGAGAAAATTGATCGTTCGGCTGCTCTTGCAGGCTGCTACATGAATGATACCGAAAGAAAGAACCGGGTTCTTATTGCCTACGTGTCTGCCTATGGTTACACAAAGCGCATGGCCATGCAGCTAATGGAAGGCCTGAAACGTTCAGGTGATGTGGAGGTCGACCTGCTGGACATTGAAAACATATTGCTGGGAGATCTGGAGGAGGCTGTGGCCAAAGCAGATGGAATCCTTGTGGGCTCACCCACCATCAACCAGAATACCGTGCTTCCGATTTATAAACTATTTGCAGTTATCAATCCAATCAGGGACAAGGGAAAACCGGCTGCGGCCTTCGGATCATTCGGATGGAGCGGGGAAGCAGTAGGGCTCATCGAAAACCATTTGAAAAGTCTGAAGCTGAAAGTAACGGCTGAAGGTGCCACAGCCCGTTTCCTCCCCAATAAGGAGGAATCGGAAAGCCTCATTAGTTTCGGCGAGAATTTTGGCAGGTCCGTTCAGGAAGAATCCAGGTAGGGCCTAGCGCGTCCGGATCAACTTGTTCCTGCCCTTCAGAACTCCCTCTTCTATCCACGAAATCATATAGAGTCCCTGAGGCAGATCGGATATTTGCAACTGGTATATTGCATAGCCCGGCAAGACTTCCGTTTCCAGGACAATCCTTCCGGAGATATCTGAAATCTCCAGCTTACCCTTTCCAGAGGCACGCTCACCCAGGTTTACATTGATAAACTCAGTGGCAGGATTTGGATAGATCGACAATGCAGCAGGTTCTGATTCTTTCTCAAAAATTCCAACTTGTGAATCCATGTGACTGCTGGCCGACTGCAAAATCTGGCGGGTTTCCCGGTCCTGCACAAAAACAATTACTCCCAGGTCCTCAACATCCTCAACATAGGGCGCATAATCCCAGGTGTAGTTCAGGGTATCCGTTTCACCCCTTACCCAATCGCTTCCCAACAACTTCCCTGCTGGCGTAGGGAGCATATCGAGTACCACGTTTCTGAAATGGCTATCTCCGTTTTCTCCCTTGTATGCAGTCACCTCAGACTCTATCACAACAATATATAGCTGCAGGTTATTTGTGTATGATTCGGCATTGCATTTGACTTGTATTTCAGCGTCAAAATTATTATCCAGCCAATCCATATCAATGGAAATTGCAAATTTTGGAATTTCCAGGGATAGCTGGTCCAGCTCCTCACTACCCGGAGACTGTTCGATTGACTTAAAATTATAACGATAGGCCGGATCAGTTCCACCGTCAAGGACCGCGTAAGGTATCTGGCTGATTCCCAATGTCCCTCCCCTGGTGGAGGCAGATTCAGGATTATTCTGATTCATGGGATCATTGCCCGGATAAGAAGTATGGTATTGAATATCAAGAACATTCTGGGAATTTTCAGAATAATAAGCATCCACATAATCATCAGCAAATTGTGATGCAAGGTCCCCGGAATTAGTGAAGTGTTCCAGGAGAGACTTTTTGTTACGCTCTGCCAGATATACATTATCAAAAGCAAAACCCTGGTTCCCAATGCCCTGCCCTCCATTGCTGGCAATAACAAGTCGGAATTTAAGCTGCGGGTTCCCTCCCAGTAAATCCAGTCCATTGGTGGCGGTCACCCAATCCTCATCGGGAACAAAGCTGTTAAGACCCCAGCCAAAATCACTTCCCCCCGGCTGGTTAAATATTGAACCTGAGTTATACCAGTTTACTCCCTCGTTCAGATTGCCTATGGTTTTCA
>JAOZLK010000299.1:3955-6041 GCA_029934875.1 Bacteroidales bacterium
AGCCTTCCTCAATCACATCCTGGTATTGTAAGGCTGCTCCGGTCAGATTGGGGACAAAGCTCTTCATAATATCCACTTGGATCAGAGGCCTTTTCATTTGAGAAAAATCATAACAGGGACTCTCTATCCATGAATTCTCGCTGTATCCCACCACTCCATATGGTAATTCGGTATACCAGGCCCTGTCACCTGAAGAAGGATTAAATCCTTCAAAATCAGGCTGGCCCCATACCCAGCTCTCATTTCCATTCTCCGATTTTATAGTCCAGCCTCCCTGGGAATTATTGAATTTCTCCAATCTGCCCGAGGGTGATAATGTGATTGTCTGCTTAAGTGTAATCTCCTCGCTAATTGAGTTGGTGCATCCACCTGTATTGGCCACGAAAAGGCCAACCTCATAGGTATCTATGGAGGAAAAAGGAAATTGTATGGTATCATCGCCCGGCGATTTCCCAAGCTCACCCAGGATACTTCCGCTGGATGTTTTGAAAGTCCAGACCAGGGTATCAATGGGTGCAAATGCGGTTTCAGATCTATTAATAAACGTTGCCTTATTCCCTCTGACGTAACAATCGGATAGCATGGTAAAAGCAACATCCGGTTTGTCGGAAAGCATGGTATCCACCTCAAAATAAGTTACACAACCATCTGTGGTGGTAGCGGTCAGATTGATCTGATGTTGTCCAGGGGTTTCGTAGAAATGGACCGGGTTTTCCTCATTGGAGTAGTTCGCCGACCCGCTGGAATAATCTCCAAAATTCCAACTCCAGCTTTCAACCGAATACTTACCGCTTGTGCGGTTATCAAATTCAATCACGCCTCCCTCTTCCGGTAAGCAAACCGTAGAGACCGTAAAATAAACATCAGGAACAAACAAATTCCTCACCATACGACTTGTGCTGGCGGTGCATCCGCTTTCTGTGCTGTAGTCATATATGATCTCAACGTTTCCGACCTCTACTGCAGGATCCCCCGGATTATAGTAGAATCCATCAGACATGTTGCCTGTCACCCCGGGACCACTGAAGGACCATGTGGCCAATGGATCTACTCCATCCATGTTCCCTTTCAGCAGGTAGGGCTCATCACTTTTGCAAACTCTTGCAGGCAGGGTGTTACTGATTTCAAGTTTGCCGATAATATCCACGCGAACCAGGGTAGAGGCTTTGAAAACCACATCGTCTATGGTATATTCATAGATGATATCATACCCCCCTTTCAGTCCGGTCGGGTCAAAGAGAGCCTTGTTGTCGCTAGGGTCTGCATCCAATATGTGCCCGGGTACCCCGGTGTTCGAATTGGTTATGCGTAAGCTAAACCTACCGGGAATTCCGACCTTATTGCTTCCAATGATTTCATAAACACCTTCATCATCACAAAGTACACTAATGGTATCTTTCCCCGATAAAAGGACCACGCTGCCAGTTCCTTCCAGCACACTGACTTCTATGTCATCCTCACTAACACAACCCTCGGGGTTGGTATACAAATAATAGATGGTATGTGGAGATCCTCCGGGACCTGCAATACTGGGATAAAAGAAGCCTCCGGAAACACCGGGACCTGAAAAAATTCCCGGCTCATGATCGGCGCGTAATTCAACCCCTGACTCGCTGGACAGGTAGGTCAGGCGTTCAAGGAGAATGTTCACAGGTGTAGGCTTGTTTACAATTACAATTGCCTGTCCGAAGGTAGAGCCCGAGTCACCATCCCCATCTACTACATCGCTCACTTCATAAACCTGCTGCTTTGTTGGTTTTAACCAGAGGGCATAAGGCGAGGTAATTCCCTCCAGGCGTGCATAGACACTATCGCTGTCACTCACCTCAACATCCCATGGAGATGTACCAGTCATATATATATAAGCCAGGGATGAGTCACCCTCGCAAACCGAGGCATCCCCAATTATAGTGGCTGTAACATCCTTGGCGGCTTCAGCCCGCTGATCTGAGGGTCCTGTTGAAACACCTTGCACCTGCATTGTATAAGCAGTGCAAAGCAGAACACCAACGAAACATAATATATTAGAGCCTCTCATCTATTCCTCCTCCTCATCTTGCAGCAATTAAAAATCGCCCGATTCATT
>JAOZLK010000300.1 GCA_029934875.1 Bacteroidales bacterium
CTTAACTCGTTCTCTCCAAATTCGCTGTCACTCCAGGCTCTCGCCACCAGTTTCCACTTCCCTATACGTATGGCACGGTTCCCCTCATGCTCCCAGAATAGTGCTTCTCTGTCAATTGGTTTGTTTGCAAAGGCAGGCAAAAGACTTTGGCCTTCCAAGGGGATAATCTCATTGCCTTGATATTCAAGCGGATAATTTGCACCCGCTGCATCAACACAGGTTGCCATAATATCAATAAGATGACCTGGTTGATTCCTGAGTTCATTTTTACTTTCGATTCCCAGTGGCCAGTGTGCAATGAGAGGCGTGGATATTCCCCCTTCATGCACCCAATGTTTGTAAAGCTTAAAGGGGGTATTACTTGCATTTGCCCATGGGAGGCCATAGGCGATATAGGTATCGGCTGGACCGGGCATCACTCCGATACCCATACGCAAAGGCTTGCCTTCACGTGTATAATCAGGGAACATTCTGAATTGAAGTTCATCCGGCTGCATCGGTTTTCTTTCCATTTTGTCGTGTCTCTCAGGGTCAAACATTTCTTCAATTCCAATCGGCTCTTCACAGGCACCGTTATCCTGTAGGAAAAGTATCAGCGTATTATCCAGTTCCCCTTTATGTTCAAGGGCATTTACAATACGGCCAATTCCCTGATCCATATTATCGACCATTGCAGCATAAACTTCCATACATCGTATCCGCCACTCTTTCAACTCTTCTTCTTCCCAGGGATGTGAATCAGGATCACGCCCGGATATGGACCATTCCTTATCAATCAAACCCATTTTAACCATGCGCTCATAACGTTCCAGACGCATGACATCCCATCCTCTGTCGTATACTCCTTTATATTTGGAAATGTCCTCTGGCAATGCATGCATGGGCCAGTGAGCTGCAGTATAAGCTACATATATGAAATAGGGATTTTTTTGATCATGCTGTTTAATGTAATCTACAGCACGATCACTGATGGCATCGGTATAATAAAAATCTTCACCCGGAGGAATCTGGGTATTTTCCTCGGTGAGCGTATTGGGATCATAAAAACTTCCAGCGCCAATAATTGTACCGAAGAATTTATCGAAGCCCCTTTGTCTTGGCCAGTTGTATTTTGGGCCCTCAGGTTCAACATGCGGAGTCACATGCCATTTACCGGACATGTATGTTGAATAGCCCTTAAGTTTTAATACCTCAGCAATTGTGACAGCATTCTTACTAAGGTCACCTTTATAGGCTTCAAGCGCGTGATTCGAGTCTGTCATATGGCCGATACCTGCCTGGTGGGGGTAAAGCCCTGTTAATATGGATGCCCGTGTGGGGCAGCATCGGGATGTATTATAGAACTGCGTAAATCGCAATCCATTACTCGCCAGTTTGTCGAGATTGGGCGTTTTTATTTCTCCGCCATAGCATCCGATGTCGGAGTAACCCATGTCATCTGCCATGATTACTATTATATTGGGTTTATTGGATGGATCCGCAGGATCGGAGCATGATACGATACCGATTATCATCACCGGCGCCAAAAGCAGTGACCTGATATGCAGTTTGTACAATGGCTTAATTTTCATTAAGCTCCAGCGGTTTAATTTCAAGCTGCAAATTTTCTTTGGTCTTATGTTTTAACCATATAAGCAGATCGGTTCCTGAAGGGCGCTGTTCATAGCCAATTCGCAGATGGTCTCCCGGGTCGATTATATTTCCATTAACCCTGACTTCCACACCGGTGTTTCCCCAATCTTTAATTACAAAGGCTGGATTCATAATGCTTATGGGGATATCTACTTCCTCCTGGAATTTCTCGGGAAATCCCAACTGGAATTTGATCGGGCCTGCCCCTTTTTCTTTCCGGGGTACAATATATGCACGCTGAGTCTGGTCATAGGAGGGTTTGGTATATGACAATTCGAATCCCTCCCTAATAAGCCTGGGATAGTGTAGCCATGATTTGGCCAGATCGGTTAATTCAGGAGCCGGATCTTCAGATGCGGTCATGCCTGATAGGTAAACCTGTTCCAGGATATTTTCTGTGCGCCGGTAGTGCCACCAGTTCAGGGTGTGCCCCAGAGAGACTGAATAGCCCTCATTCCCGGGATTGGAAGGCCAGGTCTGGAAGGTATGCGGTGCCCTGCCTTCAAGGGGATAGGTTTGATTTTCAATTCCGTGGGGCATAAAAATTGTGTAGGGTTTATACCTGGAGTTCAGATTGATCACCATGATGTTGGCCTGGTTAAAACTGCCATAATCCCTGGGGTAGGGCTGGTAAGAGATGGTTTTGCTGCTGCCGTCCATCTTGATCAGGGTCAGTGGCGACAATGAAATATCATCCTCTGGTAGATGCCCATCCTGCCCGAAAATAAACTCCTCATGAAATTCATGGACCACGGTGGGGGGGATCTCTCTTATGGGTGCCACTCCCTGGAACTGCTCATCTGTTACCGTAAGGCTCTGGCCTGCCAGCCCTGTGTAGATTCGTACAAAACGTGTATGCATCCCATCGGGGTAGATGTAGTACCACTCGTCGGTCCAGTCGCCCTCCCCATAGGGAGACCCGCTGGGAATGTACGAGTGGGCAATGTATCCATCGGGATCAGCTAATGCAGCACGCACACGCACCACGATCCGTGCCGGGTTCTGGCTTTCGATCCACATCCTTGCATAACGGGCTTCATCATCCCAGAGCACTTCACATGAGCTGGATGCTTCAGGATCGTAGGTCTCCGTCCACCCATTGGAATAATGGATGTTGTTTTCAGTGACCACGCAGGGATAGCAGGGCATGCTAAAGCGCATTTTGGTAGGAACCAGATCAAAATGGACCTGCACGGCGATGCGGCTGACCTCCCTGGGCACGTCGAAACCCGGTTCATCCAGGTACCTGACGATGGGTTCTTCCACCCCCACGGCATGGAAAGACTCTGCGCGCTTCAATTCGTATTCCTCACTGATTTTCTGAACTGAGGGATTACAGCTGGTAATGAATATCACCAATAAGCTGGTAAAAATGTTTCTTATGCGTATTATATTCATGATGCTATACGGATTTTAAAGCTCCAGGCAAATTCGCAGGGAAGGGGGGAGGGGAGTTTTTCAATCACCAGGTCACCTCGTTCCACATGCCATGGAAGCAATTCGTCTGACCCCAGCATCAAAATCTCAGAATCTTCAAGGGGCTTGACTCCCGGAATGGTGTATGGGGCTACGGGTGGTACACTCGCTGTATACCTGTCAGCATCCTCCACATCCAGGATCTCGTTTCCAATTTCAATGGCATACAGAAATTGATCTTTCTGTGTAAAACGTATGGTTCCTGATTTCCATTTGTCCGTTCCCCCCTTCATAAACGGCGCTGGCCGGGAAGCATAGAGGGCTTCCTTATTGATGGCCATCCATTTCCCAAGCTCCTTTAATGCATCCACCTGGGAAGGAGGAAGCGTTCCGTCTGCTAAGGGTGCCACACTCAGCAGGCTAACTCCGTTCTTGCTTTTTCGCTCCACAATTTCGTCGATGATCATGTTCACGGGTCTGCTTATGGCATCGGGAGAATAGGCCCAGGAGTGATTGGTCCCCAGAGCAATATCTGTCTGCCATACATCTTTTTGAGCCTTATTCAGTTCTCCTGCTTCAATATCCAGCACAGAGCAGGAAAGGGGAAGGTCATCAGCTTTGCGGGTTACCACCACCTCTTTTCCCTGCTTAACAGCGGTATTGAAATAATGTGCCAGGGAAGCGGTTACGTAATTCTCCCCTATGCATTCCGGATCACTGAAGCCGATTTCAAACCATAACTGATCGGGGCTGTATTTGTCGATTACTTCGATGACATTGTTGTACCATGCTTTCTGGAATTTTTCGCTGATGGCTTCGTTCTGCCAGGGATCCTTTACATCACGGACAGGGCCATACAATCCAGAATATTTTGGGTTATTCACATCCGTTTTATAAGGGCTCAACATCCTTCCAGGATTAAAAAAGAACCAGTTGGTATAATAATGAAAGGAAGCAAAGGTCTTCATATCCTGTTTCCTGACTGCGGCCAGCATCTCTCCGACCACATCACGCTGTGGTCCCATGTCGCCCGAATTATACTCATGGTGTTCACTGTCCCACATGGCAAAACCATCGTGGTGGATGGCCACCGGACCCGCGAAATCGGCCCCGGCTGATTTAAACAGGGCTGCCCATTCATCCGGATCCCAGTTTTCAGCTTTGAACATGGGGATGAAATCCTTGTAAGCGAATTCCAGTCCGGGAGTCCCATAGACCCTGCTCACGTAATCATAGGTATTCTCATACTGATCCTCTATGTGTCCCCATGCTTCCGAAGTTCCCCCATCGGGCATGTACATGTTGCGGCCACCCCAGCATCCGAACGCAGGCACCGAGTATACCCCCCAGTGAAAATATATTCCCAGCACAGCATCTTCAAACCACTCAGGGGTTTCATGCTGTGCGAGAGATTTCCAGTTGGGTTCATACTTTTCAATAGTGGCAGGTGCCTTATTGTTTCCTCCACCGCAACTTACCAGGATTGCTGTGGAGAAAACGATGACTAGAAGGACCGGACCTTTCATTATATTTTTCATCATATTGTTTCTTTTAGAAGTATGTTCTGCGAAGAGTTTCCAAGCTGTATCTCATATTCACCTGCTTCAAGGTCCCAGTCACCTTTCTCCTCATTCCAGAATCTGAAATCCTCTCCGGATAATTCAAATTGCAGGGTAATCGATTCACCCGGCTTCAATGAAATTCTCTTAAAAGCACGCAGTTTCTTCAAGGGCTGAACCTGTTCTGATTCCAGGTTTTTCACATAGAGCTGGACCACTTCATCTCCCGCAACCGGTCCGATGTTCTTTACATCCAATGTTACTTTCACCGAGCTCGTGAGATCAAGGCTGGATGATTTATCAACCTGCAGCTTGCTGAACTCAAATTCTGAATAGCTCAGGCCATGTCCAAAGGGATAGAGTACATCCCCTTCATAGAACCAGTAGGTACGCCCTTTTGTGATATCATAATCACCCAGAGGCGGGAGATCCTCAACGCCCCTGTGAAAGGTAACCGGTAGCTTTCCTCCGGGATTATAGAGACCAAACAGAGCCTCGGCGATGGCTGTTCCTCCAGCCTGACCCGGATACCATGCCTCAAGAATGGCAGGTATGTTTTTTTCCAGCCAGTTTATAGCCAGGGGCATGCCGTTGATCAGCACAACCACTGTGTTGGGATTGGCTTTATAAACAGCTTTTGCCAGCTGAAGCTGGTTCCCGGGCAATTCCAGATTGGTCCGGTCGGATGCCTCATTTGCAATGTCCAGGTTGGTTCCCAGGAAGAGGATGGCTACGTCTGTTTCGGCTGCTACCGCAGCGGCTTTGCGAATGGATTCGTCCTCCTCAAGGATTTCAAAGACCGGTTCATCCTTTTCTTCATCCCAGTCCACCTCACGCAGGTCTGAGACCTCGCAGCCTTTCGAAAACCTGATCTCTATCTTTTCTCCGACCAGATCCCGGATTCCTGTCAAAGGATCAATGAGAATCCCCGGACTCCCCGAATAGCCGCCAAGAACGGCCCTGTCTGCATTGGGTCCGATTATCGCGATACTTCCTATGTCTTCCCTCATCAGGGGTAGGAAACTGTCTTTGTTCTTGAGCAGGACCAGGCTTTCCCGGCCAAGCTGCAGGGCCAGTTCCCGGCTTTCCTGTGTATCCAGGTCCTCCTCGGATATCTCATTATAGGGTACCAGCTCAGGTGGATCAAACTCTCCCAACAGCATGCGTGCCCTGAACAAACGCTTCACTGCAATATCAATCTCAGCCTCGGCGATGTAGCCTTTTTCAACTGCCCCGGGGAGGTATTTATCATACATAAACTGTTCTGTTTCGCAGGTCTCACATTCCAGGTCCAGTCCGGCTTTCACTGCCATAGCAATGGCCTTTTCAGGATCGGTTTCATACCTGTGCTGGTGCACAATATCGCTCACTGCACCGCAATCGGAAACCACGTAGCCTTTGAACCT
>JAOZLK010000301.1 GCA_029934875.1 Bacteroidales bacterium
TATCACAGTGATCCTGCTTGCCGTTGTTCTTGTGGGAATCGGGAACTCACTTTAGCGAATTCTCCTTCTTTTTTCTTCCTAACCAGGGAATCGCCCCGGCAAACCAGAGTATGGTTCCCAGAAATAGATAGGTCTTCATCTGCTCATTTCCAATGTTGTTGAAGTAGTGCAATACAGAAGGAATCAGAACTAATGCCAGGCCTGCAGCGGCGAGCATTTGATATACAGTACGCATCATCATTCAGTTTTCACGGGTTTTTGATACAATCGGCTGAATAAAATGTATGTTCCCAGAGAGATAATCCAGATAGGAACCGGGAGGAAATAGAGCTCCACATGGAAATGGAAATTCACAAAAAGGGCAATCGTTAGCATGATGAACCAGGTGGCCCCTGCTGCCAGGTTGAAGTTGATTTTCTTTTGCTCAGCGTAGTATTGTTGTAGTCCAAGCCTGGGAATTATGTAAAAATCTGCAAGAATTACAGCCCCCATGGGGATGAGTACCAAGCCGTACAATGCAACAAAATCAAGTAATTTCATTACCAAGGCAGGGAACATTGCTGCTGTTGTGGTGATCACACCCGCGAGCAGAGTGACCCTCCACCTGGACCAACCCGATGCTACCTGTAGGGCCATTCCAGCACGATAGAGGGTTGGGTTGGCAGTGGTCCACCCCGCGATTACTACACAAATGGCACCGGCAATACCAATTGCTTCATAGGCGACTACACCGGGAGCATCAGAATTGGCTGCAGCATAAAGGATTCCGGAAGCGATCCAGGCCACGTAGTGTCCCAGAAACATTCCCACTGCAGATGCAAAACCATATTGCCATTTTTTGGCATACCTTAATATCGTCAGATCGGACATTCCAAGGTGCATGGCTGCATTGGCGAGCCAGGAAAAGAAGATCACGTGCCAGATGCTGAACTGCGATTGTCCGTCCCTGGCCACACCGGTCCAGATATTGTCCCTTGCTACTTCCCAGAAATTGGAAGCTCCGGGTGTAATGCCAAGTTTTGGCAATACGGCAATTGCTCCAGTCACGAAAATAAGGAACATCCAGGGTGCAGCGACTTTGGCAAACCTGGCAAGTGCATCAAATCCAAGAATGGCCATGGCGGTGATTACCATGCCTACACCCAAAACCGTCAGGACCCATCCAATGCTGTTCGGGAACAGGTCCTGCAACGATGGCATCTGAATTCCAAATGGTATCCCAACGGCAGTTGCGGCAACAGCCACCATGGCTCCAGCCAGAAAGCAGAACATCAGCGCATTGACAATGTTATAGATAAATACCAGCTTGGAGCCGCAAATCTTTTTAAGTTGCCAGTAGAGCGATAACCTGACCCTGACTGCAATAGGGGCGGTTAGAAATGCCCAGCTTCCAACAGCAAGGATATTCCCGATCAGGCCGCCAAGGAACATATCCTTTACCGAAACGCCATGGGCCACGAAGAGCATCCCGATCACAAATTCAGTTCCGGCCACATGCTCTCCGGCATACATACCCAGAAAATTTCCTATTCCCTGGAGTTTGTTTTTTGAGACGGGCTCGCGATCAAATTCATACAGACTATCCAGCCGTTTTGAAATAGATGAAGCATTACTCATTCTTTTGGTTTTAACCCCATCATTCAAATAAGGGTATTTCTCATTTGTCACAAAAAGTGCAACATATTGCTCAATATGGCTATTGCTCTCAATAGACACATGGAGTACTTTTATCACATAATAATTGGTGATGATATATTTCATTCACAATCTGTGCTTAGGTGGTTTCTTCTAGGAAAGACCGACAACAAGCGCCAGTTGTTTCTTGTCTTTACTATTAGAGAAAAACTGATACGTGTAATTTCAGCAAGAGACATGAGTAAAAAAGTAAGTAAAATACCAATTTTTAAAAATGAAGAGGAGGAGCGTGCTTTCTGGAGCAAAAATGATTCCTCTGAGTATGTTGACTGGGATGTCTCGGAAAAAGTCGCTTTTAGTAATCTGAAACCTACAACGAAAACCATCTCACTACGTCTGCCCGAATACATTATTGATGAACTGAAAGTGCTCGCACACAAGAAAGATGTGCCTTATCAATCGTTGATAAAGATCTTTTTAAAGGACAGAATTGATCAGGAACTACGGCAGGCTCTGTAAGTTTATACTACGTGAATCTCATCGGGAGGATACCAGCTGCCATGATGAATAATTTGATCGCGGAATTCGAAAGGCAGGTTCATGAAATCGATAATGCGGCCTTTCGCAGGGAACAGGCCATGACAATACCGGGGGAATACATGGTCGGGTACGATGCCTATATAATCTTTGCCCCGGACCATGTCCAGGATCTCTTTCCCGTCCCGCAGGTAGAAAGGGATCCCATTCCTGTAAAGAGCGGCAGCCATTCTGGCGGTCTCTGCTACCCTGACAACACTGGATCCAGCCAATGATAAAGTCCAGTCTTTTTCCGTGGCAGACAACATAAGGGAAATGTGTGTGGAATTCCCACCGCGGCATATTTCCCAGGGATGTGCTCCTGCTTTTTGGCCGCTATGGTACCAATTCCTGAAGGCCTCCGTAGAATCCTGATCGATCTCCGTCAATCCCCCATGACGAATATCGGCCATTCTTCTGTACTGGTCCAAGGGTGAGAGAGAGACAGGCTCATTTCGGAAATAGTCATTCGCCTGGTAACAGATTTCGCTTATGCGGAGGAATCCGGAAGCTGTTATATCCGGGAGTCCTGGTGTTCTGTCATAATCTATGCCCTGTTCAACTACCTTCTCGAGATCGCTGACCACATCCGGAGGTAATTCCTTATCCAGCCTGACAGTATCATCCCCTACGATCTCCCAAAACGTGGATCTTAGTATTTTTCCGGTACGTTTCTCGTAGGGTAGGTTTATCTCCAGGAAGCTGTAGTATGCCGCAGGATCCTTTCTGATCAGGGTGATTTCTTTCGGGATCTCTTCACATAGCCAGGAGATGAATGTGACCAGTTTGCTATCTGCATGCTGGTAATGCCCTTGCTCAGGATTCGGTGTGTATTGAAGGGCCAGTTTGTGGTCGAAATATACAAAACGCTGATCCTCATATTGTGCGCTTGCAATATGATACCATTTTACAGGATCCGGATATTCAAAGCGCCAATGTTCTTCAAATTCATTCCGTGTTTCAACAATTCCCTCTTCCCTGAATTCTTCGAAATCACCATAATCCTCTATGGTACCACGTTCTGCCCGAATCCAAATCTGGCGCACCTCGTCATCACCTACCGGGCTGACTGGTCGGATCGATTCAAACAAGTCAGGAAGAGAGGATTGCATCTCTGGCCCCATGACCACAGGCCCGCTGTGGAAACGGTACAGATGGATATCAATCCAGGGCGCTGTTGCTTTCAATTTCTTTTTTGATGGCATCGTTGATGTATTGATTCAGAGAGATGCCCTTCAGGGTTGCATTGTATGCTGCCTTCTTGTGAAGATCAGGTGATAAGCGGATGTTAAGATTTCCTTTGTAGGATCTCTCAAGTGGAATATTTTTCTTTTTGCAATCTTCTATGTGTCCATTAACCATGTACTGGAATCCGTCTTCAAGATCGTCTACTGTAGATCCCTCAAAGCTTATCAGATCATTAATTCCTTCTACCTTTCCATAAAATACCCTGTCTTCCGCTGCGTAATGCACTGAGCCGATATATCCCTTGTATTTCAGGACATTGCCTGAATGGAATCGCTTGAGAAGTTTTTCAGCTTTTGTCATATGCTATCATGTGTTATTACAAAAGTATAAAATGCAACCAGAAAATGCAACTAATATTTAGTGGCATCATTGGAGAGTTATAGTACACATGAATTATGTGATTGAAGGTGAAAGTGCACTTGTCAACACTGGGTGGCTCACGCAAGGAAACCGAGCCCGAAAGGCGAGCTCATGAGCGCAGCTAATAATCCCGATGATAAACACCAGGTTAAAAAAACAGGGTCTTTTTGCACGATCGGCAAAACGGGGAATATGGGCCTGCCATAGGAGCCATTGACCTGGGGGATATTGGAGAAGAATTCACCATGACTGCGGCAGTTTCGGGTGAATATGCTACCATCATTGTTTCAGACGGAACACGCACCTGGCGAATACCGCCGGTAAAAACAAACAACACAAAGGAGGGAAAAACAGGGCTCTGGGTCAACCGGATCGGTGAAAAACAGGAGTTTGGAAAGTTTGAAGTTTCTGCCATGGGAGCAGGGGATGCTGATGATGCAAGCGGCCTTTACCTGGCACCGGATCTGCCTTCACCCCAGGATTGGGTACTGGTCATGGAAAAAGTAAAAAACTGAACCCTTTTGAAATTCAGGATTTCCAGCTTATTTCTTGATCACTATTTCTGCGCACCAGGTAGAATACAGGGATTCCTGCACAGATGGTTCCCAGGGCGATGGATGATTCCAAGGGTCTTTCCAGGAATGCCAGGACCAGGATCAAGAGAGAGGAAAGGATGAAAAATGCGGGTACAAGCGGGTATCCCGGCATCTTTGCACGCGAGCGCCGATCATAATCAGCACTGAGATTGCCGATAGCAGGATCAGGGCAATAAAAAGGGAAAAAATCTGGTCCAGAGTGCGATTGAACAGGGACCTGGCAGCAAGTCCTCCAACGGAAATCACACCCTTCATATCCTCCGGAGGAAGGGCATAGATATAAAGGAGGTTCAGCAGGAGGTACAGGAGTGTTACCAGGCCTGTTCCCAGAAGCAGGGAACGAGGAATGTTTTTCCGGGGATCCAGAATTTCTGAACCTACATAGGTGGAAGCATTCCATCCGCTGTAGGCAAACATGATCCACATCAGGGATAGCCCGGTGGTTTTTAGATTTGCTGGCCTGCTTCCTGCTTCCTGATTTATGATAAAATGATCCAGGCTGCCTTCCCCGAAGGCAAAACCGCAGAAAATCAGGGCAGTAATCAGGGCGATTTTTATTGCTGTCAGGATATTCTGTACCCGGAAACCCGATTGTAATCCGAAATAATGGATGGCAGTAAATACCAGGATGATGGCGATGGCAATAATTTTTTTAAGTGCCTCATGGTCTTCGGGCAGGGAAGTTTCCGGGAGTGTCCGGATGAGGTATTCACTGAATGCCAGAGATGAGACCGCCACCGGGGCCGAGAATCCCACAAGGAAGCTTACCCATCCACTGAGAAAACCAGTGAGTGGGGAAAAGAGCTCACTCAGAAAGGCATAATCTCCTCCGGCCCTGGGGAAATTTGCACCCAACTCCCCGTAGCTGAGGGCGCCGCTGAGGGCAATGGCTCCACCCACCACCCATAGTAAGAGAAGGAGAAGGGGATCGTGCAATTGTGCCAGCAGCAGGCCGGAAGTGGTAAAAATTCCGGCACCGATCATATCCCCGATCACAATATTGGTCAGGGAAAATAATTTCAGTTTACGGGGGAGTTTCGGTTCCACAACCTGGAGTCTACTTGGCTATCTTATAGGATATTAAAGTGCCTCCCCCTTCCGAATTCAGGGTGCTCTCATAATTATCCTGTCCCATGATGAAATCGTAATAATCCTTGTTCCAGCCGCTCTTACTGATGTTATGTGTGGTATAGCATCCTCCAACCAAAAGCTTTGAATGCAGGTCAAGGAAATAATTCCTGTACCAGCCCTTATCTGCATCACTGAAGACAAAATCAAAGGGCCCCTCCAGTTCCTTTACCAGTTGATGGGCATCTGCCAGGCGGGCATCTATATAATCCTCAAGTCCGGCCTTTCTGAAATTTTCCACCGCTTTCTTATGCCTGCTTTCATTATTGTCAATGGTAATCAGCTTACCACCTGTCTTACTCAGGGCCCAGGCAATATAGATTCCCGAATACCCGGTTGAGGTTCCAATCTCCAGGGCGCTTTTGCAGTTGCCCTTTAAAACCAGGTCGTAGAGCAGTTCAGCATCCTTTCTTGGGACGTTCATATTACGCCACTTTCCAGAATTCCAATCAAGGAAGTTTTC
>JAOZLK010000302.1 GCA_029934875.1 Bacteroidales bacterium
GAAGCCCGAGGGAAACACCCTGGGTCTGATCCGCGAAAGAATTGGGGGCTACCTGCCCCTGCAGGTCAGTTCCAAAACCCAACCTGATCTGTTTATCCATAATCTTGAATTAACTTAATCCAAGATATAAATTTGTTTCCTTTTGCGATGAATAAATGGGTCAAAATTTTGTAAGTTTATGTGAACTATGCATTTGAGTTTGCATAAAACCGACAAAAAATCGATATCCGGAATGAGGGTTTCTTTGTTTATCATTTTTTTCATGGCATGCTTGAGTGGACAGGCTTTTGCCCAGATTAAAGTAGAGGTCATCGATACCACCAGGCATGGGGTGCATGATATGGGCTACTTCTTCACCAACCGGCCCTTAAAGAAGTCAGATAGCGAAGAGGTGGACTTTCGCAACAGGTGGACCCGACAAACCGGGAACCTTAGATTTTGTCTTTACGATTATGATAATGATTTTTTTCACTTAAAATACCAGGCCACCAAAACCTGCCACAAATCTGTTTATCCCACCGATTTTGTGGAGGATAATATTTTTTACAAGGTCTATGAAGATCTTCGTTTGGAAAGAGGTATTCATAATATTGTTTTCGTGATTCCGGGCTATGGAAAGACTTTCAAGAAGCAAGTGAATGATTTTATGTATCGCATGCAGGAAACCTATTACGATTCGCTGAGGGGATCCACGGCAATGATCCTGTTTGCATGGGGTGACCAATCCCTTGCGCCCTTCTATTATAAAGGAAGGCGTTCAGCCAACAGGGCTGCCAACGATTTTGCTATTTTCCAGCAACTGCTGGAGTCCTTTCAAAACGACTCAGCCTATTTTGCAGATAAGCCCAATGATGTCTCTTTTACCCTGGTATGTAGCTCCATGGGAAACCAGTTACTGAAGCGTTACCTGCTCAAGAGGGAAAAGCAGGGTATTGAACTTGTTAAAAGCTATAAGCGGGTCGTTATGATTGGAAGTGATGCTGGCTGTGACTCCTTTGAGGATGGCAAGGGCTTTCACAGTATTACTGCAATGACTGATTATGTGCTCATCCTTGTGAACCGGACAGACGGTCCCCTTGGTATTTCCAAGTATATGAATATGAAAAACAGGTTGGGCGCGGCAGGTCCCACCAACTGGGAAGAGCTATCGGATAGTATTCATATAATGGATGTTACAAATTTGATTGACTGGCAGGATGTTTCAACCATGGGACATGACTACCTGCTCAGGAATCCGAAAATTCGAGCAAGATTAATCTATGAAAAGTCTAGGCTCGAACAAGAGGACAAGCAGGAATAGAAATCAGGGTTTAGCCTGCGCTCCGACTGCCATGATCAGTGGATCTTATACAGTAGAATACATTCATGGTGTTGAAAAAAACAGCACCTGTTGAATAATACAACAGTCTTTGCAAAGCCTTCATAAAGAGATGGTTCACACCTCCTTCAAGGGAGAGGTGTAGAAAAATACAGCAGTATGTGAAGATCTTTCGGGAAAGAGTGCTTGGTTAAAGCGCAGTAAAACAGGCAGATAGGCAGGTATGGCATCATCTTTGAATTGGCTTCAGGGAATTTAAAACATTAAAGTGATGAGAACTTGCAAAAAAATGATGATCACCATGGTTGTGTTGCTGACTACAATGACAGCCATTTATGCGGCACAGGATCAAGGTGTCGCCGAAGGAGAGGCTGGCATACAACTGCGTTGCCTTTCGGAATTTTCAAACCTGGCCAAGGTATTGGCTGAACAATACCAGCAGGAGCATCCGGGAGTAAGTATTCATGTGTCAGACATAGCTGCCGACAACATTGATGAATTTCTCTCCTCTGGTGGAGTGGCACTCCTGGATAAAGCCTGTCTATCCACCCTGGCTTCAGGATCTGAGTTGAAAATGGTTGTGGGACGTGATGTGATTGTTCCGGTGATGAATAGCTCTAATCCCCAGGGAGAGCTCATCTCTCAAAAGGGTATTTCTCCACAGCAGTTTGCGTCCATCTTCACGGCTGATCGAGCAATGAGATGGGGAGACTTGCTTGGTACGGACGACAAGAGGCCTGTGGAGGCCTATATTCCGCAAAGTAATTGTGCCATCGCCTACATGGCTGATTTCACGGGGACAGCTCCGGGAGAGCTCCTTGGAGTCCAGGTGAGTGAGCCGGCTGAAATGATTAGAAAGATCAGGGCTAACAGCAGTGCCATTGGCTTCTGTACCCTGGCCAGCCTGGTTGAAATGGAGGAAGAGGGTGAGGATTCAGGCATCAGCATTGTTCCGATTGATATGGACGGGGACGGAAGTCTTGAGAGCTTTGAAAGTATTTATGGGAGCTATGCGGAGCTGTCCCACGGGATCTTTGTGGGTAAATACCCCAGGGAATTATACAGTAAGTTATATGCTCTTAGCAGCAGCCTTCCGGCAACAGAGCATGAGACAGCCTTCCTTGAATGGATGATTACAAGGGGCCAGCAGTCCTTTGCTTCAGCCGGAATTCTGAGCATTGATTATGGTGAGAGAGCATCCGGATTGCGTCAGCTTCATCCTGAGAGCGGTGTCGTAGCCGACATTCCGGTGGAGGCATCTGCAGGCAGGACCCTTCGTCTCGTTCTGGCCGGCCTTGTGGCTCTGGCACTGCTGGCCTGGTTGGTCATCGGCCGTTTCGGAAAGACTCAGCTGGCCGGTGGGCTAAGAAATTCAGAACCCGGTCTCTTGGGAGCAGATGAAGCAGACTTCCCTGCCGGACTCTTTTTCGATCGTTCTCATACCTGGACATTTATGGAGAAGAATGGAAATGTCCGGATTGGATTAGATGATTTTATTCAGCGCGTGACCGGTTCTGTGTCTCGCGTGCTCATTAAGTCGCCCGGTGATCAAATAAAGAGGGGAGAGGCCCTTTGTACAATTGTTCAGCATGGAAAAAAACTTGTGATCAAGTCACCCGTAACGGGAGTGGTGGTAGAGCAAAACGAAGACCTGCTCGAGGATGCTTCCCTCCTTAATACTGATCCCTATGCAGAGGGCTGGATTTGTATGGTTGAGCCGGCCAACTGGATGAGTGAAATGAAATCTTATTTCATTGGCGAACCCTATGGCGTCTGGATGAAGGCTGAGTTTACCCGGCTGAAGGATTTTTTTGCAGTCGGAATAAGAGACAAAAGTTCCCGGAACATGGTTCCGGTGATGCAGGATGGTGGCGAGATCAGGGATGGTGTCCTTGAGGATTTGGGTCCCGAGCTCTGGGAAGAGTTTCAGTCCAGATTTATCAACTGCAAATAGTAATCTAAAATCATTCAATAATCTATCAAAGTAAAATATTATGGCAATTAACAGACGAAATTTCTTCCGGGCACTGGGAGTTACCGGTGTCGCACTTGGCACCGGTAAGGAGCTCAATGCAGTTCCTGAGAATTTTGATGATAAAGAGTTTTACGGCATCCTATACGATTCAACACGTTGTGTGGGCTGCCAGAGCTGCGAGGTGGCCTGTGCCCTGGCTCATGATTTGCCCGAGCCCGATCCGGAAGATTATCCCATGCCAGGAACCATTCGTAAAACCAATGAGACCCGACGGACGGTGGTGAATGCCTATGAGCACGAAGAGCTGGGGGAAATCTATGTAAAGAGCCAGTGCATGCATTGCAGCCAACCGGCCTGCGCAGCTGCCTGCCTGACCCAGGCCATGAAAAAGACCGAGGAGGGGCCCGTGATATGGCGTGATAAAAAATGTATGGGATGCAGGTTCTGCATGGTTTCATGCCCCTTCGATGTTCCTAAATTTGAATATCACAGTTCCAATCCCGACATTGTGAAGTGCGACATGTGCTTCGACCGCTTGAAGGAGGGTGAGCTCCCCGCCTGTGTAAGTGATTGTCCGGCCGAGGCCCTGGTATTTGGTACACGCCGCGAATTGATCAAGGAGGCTCGCAGGCGGATCATAGAGAATCCGGATAGCTACTATGATGGAATCTATGGGGAGGATGAGGCCGGGGGAACCGGCTATCTCTACCTGTCGCCAGTTCCTTTCGAAGAGCTTGGTTTCAATACAAAACTCCAAAAGAAATCCTATCCTGAGCTCACCAAAGGCTTTCTCTACAGTGTGCCTTCTGTATTTATCTTATGGCCCGCCATACTGCTGGGAATCCATAATGCTACAAAGAATAATGCTAAATCCTCCGACGATAATGAGTAAGACTATACCGACACCTAAAGACAATGATGGTCAGCCGATTTTTAAATTCTGGCTGAACTCTCTAAAGCCCCACGGGAAAATATTTACACCCTTTAACATGATCTCTGTGCCCATTATGATGGTGGGGATCGTGCTCATCGTAATTCGTTTTGTGAAAGGGATTGGGGCCATAACCAACCTGAGCCAGGAGGTGCCCTGGGGATTGTGGATCGGATTTGATGTGGTTACCGGGGTTGCCTTTGCCGGTGGCGCTTATGTGGTGACCTTCATGGTTTACATTCTGAATATCCAGAAATATAAACCCATTGTGCGTGTAACCGTGCTCAATGGCTTCCTGGCCTATGTTTTTTATGCCGGGGCCCTCTTGCTCGACCTGGGTAAACCCTGGAATGTTATCAATCCCATCATCGGGAACAACTTCGGTGTAAGTTCCGTTCTCTTCCTGGTGGCCTGGCACTTCCTGCTCTACATGATTGCCCAGCTGATTGAATTCTCTCCTGCCATTGCCGAATGGATTGGGGCCAAAAAAGCCCGTAAGATTCTGTCGGGGATGACCGTTGGTGCAGTGATCTTCGGGATCACGCTTTCCACCCTGCACCAGTCAGGACTGGGAGCACTGTATCTTATGGCAAAAGAGAAGATCCATCCGCTGTGGTACTCGGAATTCATTCCCATCCTCTTCTTTGTGAGCAGTATTTTTGCCGGTCTTTCCATGGTTATTTTTGAAGGATCCATTAGCCAGAAGGTCTTCTTTAAGCAGATAAGCGAGAGCGACCACAAGGCCCACAACGGGATTCTTCATGGTTTGTCAAAGATCTGTGCATTTACCATGCTGGTTTACTTTTTCCTGCAGGTTGTGGTGTTTGTGCACGGGAAGCACTGGAATTTCCTGGGATCGCGGATGGGAGCCTGGTACCTGGTCGAGATGATCGGCTTCGTGATCTTACCCATGATTCTCTGGTTCGTGGCCTATCGCAGGCAAAATATTAGCCTGGTGAAGGTGGCCTCGCTGGTGACTATGATCGGTATTATTATCAACCGGCTTAATGTGACTGTGATCGGTTTTAAATGGGATGCGGATGTGCACTATGTGCCATCCTGGATGGAGATTGTAGTGACCCTGACAGTGCTTTCTTTCGAGATTTGGATTTTCCGCTGGATTGTAAGGCGAATGCCTGTCCTGCGTGAATCCCCTTCATGGGTACCTGCTGATCATTAATTTTTATTTGACTTAACAGACTTTAGACTTTTATTATGGACCAATTTGTATATTCAGACATATTCGATACCAAGGGAATTGAATACATTATTGTGATTAGCTTCCTGCTTTTGATCATCCCAATATGGAGATTGTTGAACAGGCCTCTTAAGCAGCCAGCCGAAGTGGGGGCTGCGCTGAAGGCCCTTAGCCTGAAATCGTTGAGAATCCCCCAGGGACTCCTTTTCAGCAAGAATCATACATGGAGTCACCTGGAGAAATCAGGTGTGGCCAGTGTGGGTATGGACGATCTGCTCCTCCATCTTACCGGTGGGGTTGAGCTGAAATACCTGAAGGAACAGGAGGAGCGTGTGAAGCGTGGAGAGCCCATTGCAAGGATCACCCAGGAAGGGAAGGAGCTTGTGATTACTTCGCCCATATCGGGTGAGATCGACCGGGTACATTCCTCACTGGAAGAGGATGCGGGTGCCATCAGCGCTGACCCATACAAGTCCTGGCTCCTCAGGATCAGGCCGGAGAAGTGGCAGGAGGAGACTGGCAGTGCCCTGATGGCCGATCGTGCATCTGACTGGGTGGAAGAGGAGCTGGGGAG
>JAOZLK010000303.1 GCA_029934875.1 Bacteroidales bacterium
GGAATATTAATTTTAATAAGGAGAATTTAAAAGCAAATGAATTTGTTCTTGAAAATTTAAAAAGCCCTGAAAGGCACAATGATACTTTAGACTTTTACTACGCCAATCTAATGGGGGGGGCTTACTTTTCTACAAACACGTCCGCCTATGATAATTTAGAATCAATTGGTTTTAATATTATTGAAAAAGACAGTTTGAGAATTAAGATCACCGAACTTTACTCAAATAAATATAAGTATATCCACCGTTTAGAATCAAATTTTATTGATAATTTCTATTCATCTCAACTAGAACCCCTAATAATTAGGAATATTATTACAGATACTGTTTGGATAAGTGCCAGACCTGTTAATCATTCAAAACTCGCGATAAACCATGAATTTAAAGAAACCATTAAATTAAATATTCATTGGATAAGGTTTATGCTTGGTAATTATGCAAATATTGAGGAGGAGATAGCCACACTTATTAATCAAATTGATAGGGAAATTAAAAATAGGAATAATTCCCCCTCCATATTTCATGGCAGTTGAGAATTGCTTTCACAGGTAAATGCGATGAGGGGTGAGGATATCGGTCGACTTCTCGTATTGACTTACAATTAAACAAATTACCTGAACATGTGTTTGTACCTCGATGAATCCAATTATTGATGCCATAAGAAAAAACTGGGCCGATGATCAGGACCGGATTGATAGCCTGATAGCCAGCGTACACATGTTCGGGACATTTGATGTGCACACTGGATTTAATCGAGTCCAAAATTAACTAAGCCAGGCGCCATGAAAATAATAAAACACCTTAGATCAGACTGGTTTCGCTACGGATTTGAAACCCTGGCCGTCATCGTGGGCATCCTGGCTGCCTTTGCCCTGGAAAACTGGCGCGATAACCTGGAAGTAAAGAAGGAGGAACATGAGATTCTGGTCAACCTGCTGAATGATCTTAAAGAGGCAGAAAGTCAATCCGAAAAGAGCATCGCCGAAGAAACTGCATCAAGAAAGCACTTAATCTGGGCTAATTAGCAATGAAAAAATCCGTCAAAGCTTCACCAGTCTGGAATTAGGCATCAACAATGTACTTGCTCAGGTGAACGACCGCCTGAGGGTACAACAACTTCGCATTGACGAAATTGCGGTCAATGATCTCAATTATGTAAGATTGTCCTCTCTCCGGATTCCGGAAAAGGTAAAAAGATATCTTTAACTCTAGCATGGAGACACCCTCTCCACTAGAGATACCGGACTATTTGATCTTGCAAAAGGAGTGAAAAATACAACAAGTATTAAAATTTACTTAGCGGATCTGATGAATTTTTATCAAAAGAAAACAATTTTGCGATACAATTGTTATACCTTGCGCATGTGATTGCAAAATGCATTCATATTTTATATTAATTTTAGTTAAACAAAATGTTATGAGTAACGGAACAGTGAAATTTTTCAACAATGCCAAAGGTTTTGGCTTTATTACTCCCGATGATGGAGGAAAAGATGTTTTTGTCCATCTTAGCGGATGTACCGACGAAATTACTGAAGGAGATAAAGTAAGCTATGACGAGCAGGAGGGTCCTAAAGGACTGAACGCAGCAAATGTAACTTTGTTATAGTCCAACTATTTAACTTTATTGCATTCTTAAAGCCTGTCAGTTTTGACAGGCTTTTTTTTATCAAATTTTTTCAATGAAAGCTGGATTGACTGTATTATCATCATTGCTCTTCCTGGCCTCCATTTCCATAATGGCCCAGGAAATTGTTTGTGAGGGAGATCGCTATTCGAATCATGTGTTCTCGAAGGTAGACTCAACAATGGATATACAATATGGTCAGGCTTCTACCCTTGGTGGCAAGTCACAAAGCCTGTTAATAGATATTTATGAGCCTCACGGGGATAGCCCTGGATTGCGTCCCCTGATCATCATGGCCCACGGAGGAGCATTTGTTGGAGGAAATCGAGCGCAAACCGCTGAATTCGGCAAAGATTTTGCAAAGAGAGGATATGTGGTTGCCAATATGGAGTATCGACTGATTGATGCCCTTGTCCTGGATTCCACCGGCATGTTTGAAGCTGTAATTATGGCAATTAACGATATGAGGGCCGCTGTGAGGTATTTTAAAGAGGACGCGGCAAATGCAAATAAATACAGGATCTCCGGCGAATCAGTTTTTGTGGCCGGGGTTTCTGCCGGGGCAATTATGGCAAGTCACCTGGGTTTTCTGGATCCTATGGATGAAATCCCCGCATATTTACAAGCCATCATTAGCAAACATGGAGGATTTGAAGGCAACAGCAGCAACAATACCCAGTATTCATCGGAGGTCCGGGCTGTGCTCAACTACTCGGGCGGACTGATGAGAAGCTCATGGATCGACAGTGATGATGTCCCGGTTTACAGTGCACATGATGATAAGGACCCAACTGTGCCTTGTGATTACAACACCTCCGACGCCATACCCTTTCCTGTATATCTCTATGGCAGCTGTGCAATGAAATCCTCTGCTGATCTCTTGAACATCCCCAACCAGCTTTACCTGGTCCCAAACAGTACAGAGCATGTGTCCTATTTTTACAATACGAACAGCAAAAAGCTTGTTTTTCAGGAATCGGCTGCCTTTCTGAAAACCGTTCTATGTGGTGAAACAAGCGGGGTGTCAGAGGAAATTGCAAAAAATGGAGCGGGTATTTCGGTCTATCCAAATCCTTTTAAGAACTACTTGAATATCAAAACAGAAACTAATATTCAGGCCATCAGCGTAATGAACCTGATGGGGCAAAGTTATCTGGAAACAGACAGTTTTATCGGCAATCACCTTGAATTAAGTAGGCTTCCCAGTGGCATTTACCTGCTTCGCCTGAAAACACATCGGGGGACCTCGGTAATCAAAATAGTCAAGGAATAAATAATCCTGATTGTAGGACTTAGTAGGACTTCATCACCTTATCTGTCCAAATGGCTCCCTCAGAATTCACCATGCGAACCAGGTAAGCACCTGTTTCCAGCTTCGAAATATCTAGCCTGAAGTGCTTCTGGCCATAGGATGCATAAAGGGAGATCTTCGTGCGTCCGCTCAGGTCGACAATCTCAATCCTGCTCCCCTGCCATTTTTCAGCCCCAAGGTCGAATTCCAGGTAGTCGCCGGCCGGGTTTGGAAAAAATGTGGGTTCTGATTCAGTGTATTCAAGCCCAACATTAGTTACAATATTGATAACCAGTGTATTTTCCTGGATTTCCGTAAATGGTGAGCCCAAATTACCCGGGCCATCACGCAAAAGCACATGTGCTTCAAGTTCACCGGAGGCTACATCCTGATCCTCTGCCCCAACAACATATATTAATCGGTACTCACCCCCGCCCTTCTCGCTGAACTCAAGACGGTCCGACTCCACGCTAACTCCATTGATACTACTGCCCTCATGAGTCAGGTAGGAATCTCCATCGGCCACAATGGTCATTTCTATGGTGTCCCCCACCAAGAATACCACAGAGGGAACTGACATGGAAAGGATTTTTGGAGCACTTGCATCAATGGGATCATAGTCTTGAGAAATAAGAGTAGCGAAAGGAGCACTACGTGCCTGATCATCTCCGATCACAAGCTTGGCGACCGGAATATCTTCGTCTGCCTGGAAATTGCTCCCCCCCTCAAATACAATAAAACTGGCAACATACAGACTTGAATCGATTCGTTGTAAGTTTTCCAGGGCGTAGTCACCTATCATACCGGAAACCAGTTCATAGCGAGATCCCTGATCATCCATAACATGAATATCAGCTTTCACTGTGTCGGCGATAATGTGCGTCTCATTGGGAATATTTACCCCCAGCACCTGGACTTTCCTTTTGAAATCAGCTCGGATTGTAGCATCACCAGATTCAAGGCTAACTGTGGTACTGGGCATTGACGTATCGCCTATTCTTACAGAAGAACCTCTCACCAGCACCCAGCTATCAAACTTATAATCTTCAGGTATGGTCCTCACTTCGATTGATATGGCAAGCCCGTGTTCCACAAAAACATTTCCTTCAGGGCTTAATTCAACTCCTTCAGTTCCATCGGTGAGAACAGTCAGGGTATAAGGATTCAATGCAAATGTAGCGGTGACATTTTTATCTCCATCCATGTTCAGGGAAACAGGATTATTACTTCCCTCCAGGTCCCCTGTCCATGCCGTAAATTCATACCCGCTTGCAGCATGCGCAGTCAGGTTCACCATGCTGTTATGCGAATAGGTCTCCTGGTCCGGATCCGGTTCAACGCTTCCTTCTCCCATCACCTGAACAGTCAGGCTGTGGGTGTGCGGGATGAAATTGGCTTGCAAGCTTGCATCTCCGGATTCAAGAGTAACAGTGGTACTGAGCGCCAGAGGATCTTCGATGCTCACCGACGAACCACTCACCAGCTCCCAGCCGTTAAAACTGTATCCTTCAGGTATGCTGGTGACTTCAATGGTGGTTGCTGCCCCGTGATCCACAAAAATGCTTCCCAGGGGGCTGAGTGCCGCTCCAGGGCTTCCATCAGTACTCACAGTAAGTTCGTAACGAAGTTTCGAGAACAAAGCCTGAATGCTTTTATTGCCATTCATGGTAAGCAGGGCAGGATTTTCCGTACTCTCCAGGTCACCGGTCCATGATGAAAATTCATACCCCGTTGCCGGGCTGGCGCTTATGCTCACAGCTGTCCCTTCAGCATAAGAGTGAGTTCCCACAGTTGGTGAAACATTCCCATTCCCCATGGGAGCCACCATGCTTAGCATATAGGTATTTCCGGGAGGAGCCATCCAGGCAGTAATGGCATCATACCATGCCTTGCCCATCTTATCATAACCATCCTGGTTTGGATGGACCTCATCCATCATGTCATTGTTATAATCCAAGCCTGCACCGCACTCCATATCCACTAAAATCAGCTGATCCCCATTTGCCCGTCTTGTGGCAGCCAGATCATCCAGCATTCGGTTGTATGCCTTTACCCTTGGATTAGTATTACAGGGGTCCCCGCGTGTGCTGATGATCCTGGCCAGGAAAACCATTACCGTGGTTCCATGTGATGTTTCATAATCGTCGATAGCATCAAGGATCCGGTCCACATCGTTGCTGGCAGTATCAGCTGCCAGTATATCGTTGGTTCCGATATGCAGCAGAACAACATCGGCCGGATTTGAATTCATATAGGGACCGCTGCTTACCCATCCAGTGTGAGTGGATGTACCTGTTTCCATCACATTGGCCAGGTTGCCATCTGAAATTCCTCCGAATCCGGCACAGTCAGAATCGGACATCAGGGCATTTCCAAAGGTCTCGGTACCCACAAAATCAATATTGTATCCGGAAGCCGTGAGTAAATTCAATAATCGCAGACGGTAACCCACCGCAATATGCCCACCTATTGGGGTACAGGAATGGATGGTGCCGTTAACACACATATTCCCGGCTGTGATTGAATTACCAAGGGGCATGATCCTGAGGGTCTGAGACCTTGCCTCAGAAAACCCAGCTGACAAGAGGACAGCAAACAGAAAATAAACCGCGAAAGATCTGATACTCATAAAATCTACTTCATTTTTTCTCACTCAGAATACCTGGATAACAATATAACCATTCACCTTGAAAAGGGTTGCAGCCGGAAAAAAAGTTTCCCACAGAGGTGCCCCGGTATATTATAGTGCTCTCATGCATAGGATCTATTTTATGAGTTAAATAACAATCTAATTTAGAACCTTTTACAATTCTAATTGTTATGAATTTATTATAGTTCAATCATCTAAAACTGTAGGAAACCAATGATTTCATTTTCTAGAAGAACCAGAATGAACTGAACAAAGAGCGTAACAGGGAAGTACATTACCTTAAAAATATCAGAACAGACCTATACCTTAATATTGCTGAAATAGACCGGTATATTGACACAAGATCCAGGGCAATTGAGTCAGCAAACATCATTTTAGAACACTTTGAAGGAAAGCCACTTACAGATTTACCAGC
>JAOZLK010000304.1:0-4928 GCA_029934875.1 Bacteroidales bacterium
CCTTACTTTCGTGGAAAAGGATTTCCCGGAACCAGTATGGAGCTGGGCCTTCGATCCCACCCTGCCCACCAACCGACGAGTGAGTGTCCCTTACAACAAGTCCACCTCATTGACAACTGTAATCGACTACTTTCTCTTGTCTCCCAATATCAGCATAGAGGAGGTAAAAACAGTTGACACTGATTTTCAATTTAGCGATCACCAGGCGGTTCGCTTGCAAGCCCGGCTGAACCCAAATAACCCAGATCAATCTACCCTGATCAATCTACCCTGAACAATCTACCCTGAACAAGACTTATGAAAACCCTGAAAAGAATTCTCACCATTGTGCTTGCCCTCATTGTTGTAGCCCTGGTGGGTGGAATAATCTTTCTGAGCAATCTGAAAACCAGAGCTGTCCCGGATTACAACGAGAATGTGGACCTGAAGAATCTTAGCGAAAAAGTGACTGTCCACAGAGATTCACTTGGCATCCCTCACATTTATGCTCAAAATGAGGAAGATCTTTACCGGACCTTCGGATATATCATGGCCCAGGACCGCCTCTGGCAAATGGACCTCCTGAGAAGGATTACCACCGGACGATTGTCAGAGGTGCTCGATCCGGGTCTTGTAGATGCTGACCAGTTGTTCAGGGCACTGCAGTTTTCTGAAAAATCTGAGCTGGTTATTGCCGAAACTGATCCCTTTATTATCACCTGTATAGAGGCATTTTGTGATGGGGTGAACCAGTATATTGAAGGGCATCAGAAGTCGCTCCCATTTGAGTTTACCATGCTCGGGTATAAGCCCGATCCATGGGAGCTTGTTCACTCCATTAACCTGATTGGCTATATGCATTGGGACCTGGCATCGGGCTGGAAGGAAGAAATGGCGCTGTATAAATTACAGAAAGTCCTTGACGAGGACCGGTTCCAGGAGCTGCTTCCCGACATGCTCTACCAGGGCACCCATGTTTTTCCCGACTATATGACCAACAGGGATGATCTGGAAATACTATCCAACATGGATGATGCCATCGCAGTGGTTGAGGACCTTGGCTTGCAGGTATTCCAGGCTTCCAACAACTGGGCTGTATCGGGAAGCAGAAGTGAAACCGGGATGCCGCTGATGGCCAATGACATGCACCTGGGGCTTATGGCGCCTGGGATCTGGTACCAGGCTCACCAGGTGGTGGAAGGCTCTCTTAACGTAACTGGTGTGGTCCTGCCCGGGCAACCCTATATTGTCGCAGGACACAACGAAGATATCGGATGGGGCTTCACGAACTTATTTGTGGACGACACTGATTTTTACCTGGAAACCATCAATCCCGCTGACAGCCTGCAGTATAAATTGGATGGAGAATGGAAGGATATGGAGGTGATCGAGGAAGTCATCGCTGTAAAAGGCCAGGAAGAACCTGAAATAAGGTTGAATTACTTTACTCACAGGGGAGCCATAATCAGTAAATTCAAGGGTGTGGAGGACAAAAGTATTTCCATGCGCTGGCAGGGAAATAGTTACAGCAACGAATTCAGAGCCATACATATGCTCAACAGGGCCAGAAACTGGGATGAATTCAGAGATGCCTTAAGCACATTTTACGTGGGGCAGAATTGCGTCTATGCTGACCGACATGGAAACATTGGCATGCAAACTGTTGGGGCTGTACCCATCAGGCAGGGAGAAAGAATTATGATCTATCCGGGAGATACTTCCCTGTATGACTGGACCGGACTGGTACCATTTACCGAATTGCCCAGTTCTTTCAATCCCGAATGCGGCTATGTTTCCAGTGCCAACAATCGCACAGTAGGAGACGATTACCCATACTATATAGGGAGCTGGTTTGCTCAGCCCAACCGTGTGGAGAGGATTAGAGAAATGCTCGACGAACAGAAAAAACATGGGATCGAAGACTTTCAAACGATGCTTAAGGATCAGAATTCCGTCCTGGCCAAAAAAATGACACCCATATATTTGGAGGCCCTGGACCCGCAGGATGGGGAAATTTACCAGGCTGCCCGGGAGCTACTGTCGAAATGGGATTATAATATGGAAGCCTCCTCTTCAGCTGCCCTGGTCTACGAGATTATGTGGATCGAGCTTATCAGGTCCATCTTTTATGATGAGCTGGGTGAGGATCTTTATCCCCTCATAGTTGGAATCAACTCCCTTCACAGGAACATGATGAATCAAATAAGAATTACGGGGGAGTCGGCATGGTGCGATGATGTGAGTACCGATGGAAGCACCGAAACTTTCCAGGATAACATTCAATCGGCTTTTTTACATGCTGTTGATACCATCGTCGCCAGCTTTGGAGAAAATCCGGAGGATTGGCAATGGGGAGAGCTGCACAAGGTTTCCCTGATGCATCCCATGGGAAGTGTTGCCATTGTGGACAAGCTCTTCGGAGTAAACAGGGGACCTTATTCCATTGGAGGTAGCTTTCATACGGTTTGCCCTTACCGCTATCCATTGGAAAAATCGTTCGTTGCCGACCATGCCGCCTCACAGAGACACATATTCAATCCAGCAAACTGGGACGAATCTCTGACAATTATTCCCACCGGAACATCCGGGGTGCCTGCCTCACCTCACTATCTCGATCAGACAGAACTTTATGTGAACAACGGCTTTCACAGCGATCCTTTTAGCCGGGAAGCGGTTGAGAAGAGCAAGAAGTACACCGCAATTTTTGAATAATCAGGAGAGAAAACGATCTATTTTATCGAGCAGGACTGCGGGCACCAGGGGTTTTGTAAGAAAGCCATCGCAACCAGCGTCCCTGGCTTGTTCATGATCCACAGAAAAGGCGTAAGCAGTCTGAGCAATAATAATAACATTACTGGCAAAAGACTTTATCTTCCGGGTAGCAGAAAAGCCATCCATTTCAGGCAGAAGTACATCCATCAAAATCAGGTCGGTTCCCGGATTGCGCCTCATATAAGCCACAGCCGCTTCGCCATCTGTACGATAATTTACCGTGGCGCCTGTTTCCCTGAGAATCTCACCCAGGAGAAAGGCACTGGATTCATCGTCCTCGACTACAAGAATCTGCTTTTCATTCCAATGATAACTTGAAGCATTGTCCATCAGGCGTGTAAAAGGTTTATTAATAGCTTATTCTAAGTTAGTATAATTTTTAATCGAAAAAAAATTAAATTTAGATCCGATTAATTGAAAGCAATGCACTTAAAAAAATAATTAGTGATGAAATTGAAAAAAATACTGGGTATCGATATTGGAGGATCAGGTGTTAAGGGAGCCATTGTGGATACAAAAAAGGGCAAGCTGCTCACCAAGCGATACAGAATCCCCACTCCCCAGCCTGCCACCCCTGAGGCAGTGGCGAATGTCATTAAGGAAATCGCAAAGCATTTTGATTGGAATGGACCCATCGGTGTTGGCTTTCCAGGGGTGATCCAGCAGGGCATTGCCAGAACAGCAGCCAACGTGGACGATTCGTGGATCGACAAAGATCTGAATAAACTTTTCTCCAGGGCAACCGGATGTACCGTGCATGTGGTGAATGATGCTGATGCAGCCGGGATGGCAGAGCTGAAGTTTGGAGTCGGGAAAGGCAAAAAGGGAACCCTGATGCTGATTACCGTTGGAACTGGCCTGGGTACCGTAATATTTACGGATGGAAAGCTGGTTCCGAACCTGGAATTCGGCCACCTCATGCTCCATGGTGCCGATGCTGAATTGTATGCCTCAGATGCCTCCCGAACTAATAATAACCTGGAATGGGATACCTGGGCCGGGCGTTTCAATGAATACCTTCTTCGCATTGAAGAACTGATTTGGCCCGACCTGATCATCATCGGGGGTGGAGCCAGTAAGAGATGGGACAAATTCTTCCCCCATCTTAGCACCAAAGCCCCTGTAGTTGCCGCCGAACTTATGAATGAGGCAGGCATTGTGGGTGCTGCCATGGTCAGCAAATACTATAACAAGCTGAACGCCTAAAAAAGGCCCATTAAAAAACATCAAAAGAGGAGCTAGCCTCGAATGCGCCAACTCCTCTTTCTTTTTTACTAAGTACTGAGTACTGAGTACTATCCCCTACGTACTATTTCCTCGCGGTCCAGTCATTCAAAGCGTCGGCCAGTTTCACCATTTTGATGAACTCAGACCTGTAGCCTTCCTCATCCTGTCCCTTTGCATTTTTAGCCAGGGAAATCACCTGCTCCATGGAAGCGTCTTCCATGTACTGAGAATTCCTCAGAATCAGTCCAAACTCAGCCACAGCTGCAGAGAAACGAAAATTCCTTGAAGTTTCATCCTTCTCCAGAATCCTTCCTTTCACAGGTATCTCAACCTTGGTACTGGTGATGCCATCGGGCTGCTTGTAACGCAATTTTACAGTCATCAATTCGGCCTTTGGATCAAACTTCACTTTTTTCACGGCTTTGCTCTCTTCACCATAGGCCTGGTACTTCAGGGCATCAATACTTTTCAATGACTCATCGGAACCGGCAGGAATCAGCTCATAAAGGGCGGTAACTGTATGTCCGGCACCCATTTCCCCAGCATCCTTCTTATCATCGTTGAAATCCTCGTCATTCAGGAGCCTGTTTTCATATCCAACCAGGCGATATCCTTTTACGCGGGCAGGATTAAACTCCATCTGGAACTTCACATCCTTGGCAATGGTAAAAAGGGTTCCTCCAAATTCAGTAATAAAGACCTTTCTGGCCTCCTGAATATTATCGATGTAGGCATAGTTACCATTTCCCTTGTCGGCAATGATTTCCATTTTATCATCCTTGTAATTACCCATTCCAAATCCAAGAACAGTCATGAAAACCCCATCTTCTCTCTTCTTTTCAATCAAACGCTCCATTTCTGCATTGCTGGATGAACCCACATTAAAATCACCATCAGTGGCCAGGATAATCCTGTTGTTCCCTTCTTCAATAAAGTGATCCTGGGCCACC
>JAOZLK010000304.1:4938-5947 GCA_029934875.1 Bacteroidales bacterium
AAGCTCCAGTCCGGCTCCACCGGCAGTTGATCCGCCCGATTGTAGCTGGTTGAGGGCTGCAATTATCTCTTGCTTCTCTGAACCTTCAGTAGATTCCAACACCAGTCCGGCCGCTCCTGCATATACCACAATGGCCACCCTGTCTTCGGGTCTGAGCTCGTTTACGAGCATCCTGAAGGCCTGTTTCAGCAAGGGAAGCTTAGAGGCAGAACTCATGGATCCCGAAACATCGATCAGAAAAACCAGGTTAGAGGCAGGCAGTTCCGATTTATCAATGCTCTTACCTTTCAGTCCCACGTGTAATAACTGGTGAGAAGGATTCCATGGACAGGCTGAAATCTCGGTATAGACCGAGAAAGGATGTTTCCCTTCAGGCTCAGGATAGTCATAGGAGAAATAGTTGACCATTTCTTCGATGCGCACTGCATCCATAGGGGGTAATTGTCCCATATTCAGGAAACGCCTCACATTGGAATAGGATGCCATGTCCACGTCAATACTGAAAGTGGAAAGCGGATTATGCATCACATCCTTGAAACCATTCTCGTGTATGGTGGAATATCCTTCAGTGTTATGCTGAACATAGCCCGCTTCCGGGGCATATGCAGCTTGATAAGAGGTTTTATGCGCCCTTTTTAAATGGCGGTGCTGAACTCCGGAAAGCTTGCCTACAGGGGCATATTGTACGTCTGAAACAGGGTGGCCCATTTCGATCTTCTCCTGAGCAACAACAACTATTTCCTCCAGCTGAACATTGGAAGGAATCAGTTGAACATTAAGCTGATCGTTATTTCCAATCCTGACCCGCTTTGTTTCATATCCAATATAAGAGAATACCAGGCGGGTGGCTTCAGGAGCCACATAAATCTGGTAGGCACCTTTCAGGTCTGAAATGGTACCGTTGGGTGTACCTTCCTCCACCACGCTGACTCCAGCCAGGGGCGTTCCGGTCTCGTCGCTAACCAATCCTTTAATAATTCGATGTTGCTGAGGAGCCATTGCGGCTGCA
>JAOZLK010000018.1:0-10757 GCA_029934875.1 Bacteroidales bacterium
AATTAAAACCAATGGAAAAGAAGAAATGTTGATTTTATAATAAACTCACGCTAGGGGCAAAAATTCACTACAACAAGTATTACTGTAGCTACGAATATGAGGGGGATCAACAATCAACAATTAGATATATGCGTCCAATACATATCTAAACTGTGAATATTCCAACAGTTTTAAAAGGATTGTATTTGGAGCTTGGATTCAGGACATCCTGAATGATTTCCATACAACTATTTTAATCAAGGTTGCCTCCAATTTAAATGATATTGAGATTTTTTTCGCCTACTGCAAAAATTTTGCAGTGAGCAATCCTATATTGAGTTGCCTAAGCCAGAATTTAATCTATACCATTTCGATAAGAAAGAACAGGATCCTGGATTTCTACAATTATTAATTGAATCAGCATGTAAAATATTGAGATAACAGGTCAATTAAATTTTAAAACTTAGCCATATCCTATGAAAAACCTTCGAATAATTGCCATTGTATTTTTGTTGATTCCGCTGATAAATAGTTACAGCCAGGACAGTAAAGTTCTATCCCAGTTCTCAGAATTCGATGTCAAAACTGGGAAGCAGGTCATTGATGAAAATATCACAATGAAAGTTCTGGAGAATGAAGATCTGGGTATGATGCCAGAAGATTCATTGAACTACAAGTACATTGATAAGGTATATCAAAAACGACTGGTCCGCCTGGATTTGGCAACTGTTCAAAAGACCTTCCCCGAAGTGGTTAGCGTCACTCCCGAGGGTGATTCTATATTGGATTATGTATCCCTTATTCCTCTGTTGATGGAAGCCATTCAGGAACAACAGATACTAATAATGGATCTGGAGAAAAGAATCCAGAGCTCTACTGAACAACCCAAGTAAAAGCTTCAATGCCATGAGATATATTATTTGGTTACTGGCTTGTCTGCTGCTCTTTAACACCAGTTTGTTTAGTCAGAACAACACCTCATACGGTACAAATGCAGGGAATGCCGGCTTAAGAAATTCATCATTTGGTTACGCTGCCGGAGCTTCAATAACCGGAATGGAAAACCTATTTGTTGGGTATTCTGCTGGTTATTCCTGCCTTTCTACTTGTATTGACATATAACCTTCTGAGATATTATTTTATCCAGCCAAGAAAGGAAAAAAAGGTAAGGAGGAAGGATAGCAACAATGATCTAGAAGGCAGAGTTACAATAGGCTACATAATATCATCGGTGGTATAGTTTGTAGCATCACTTCTTATTGGCATTTGAGAATTATTCTTTCTTCCGGGGCTTTTTCAATAATGACCTTTGAGCGAGTGGATGATGATTTTATCATCAACGATCTCATACACAATGCGGTGTTCTTTATTAATCCTTCGCGACCAGCAACCTGACAGGTTATATCTCAAGGCTTCCGGTTTGCCAATGCCTTCGAAAGGGTTTTGGAGAATAGCTTCAATCAGCTTGCGGATTTTCTTCAAAACGGCAACGTTGTTGGCTTTTTTCCAGAAGTCCAAATCTTCCTTAGCCTGCAGGGTATATTCTATTTCCATATATCGTCCAGGTCAATTTTGACAGTTTTGCCTTCGGCGGCCTGTTTGCGACTTTTATTGATTTTAGCCACGAACTCTGGATCATATGGTGAATCCCTTGCAACCTCGAATTTAATCTTCAAGGCACTAAAAAAGGCTTTGATTACGCTCAATTCCTTTTCATTGGCTGGATGTACAATTATGTTCTCTGTTTTCATGTTCTGTAGTATTATACTGCAAAAGCCTTACGGCCTTTGGCTTCCCGGATATAAGTATCGATAACATCAAAAAGGGTTTTCTTTTTATCATCTTCCAGCAGCTCAATTTCCTCAATACGCATTAGTGTTTTTTTATCAAACTTACTGTTGGTTCCTTCACCGACAAGGTAATCCAGAGAAACTTCCAGAGCATCAGCAATCCTCTTAGCCACTTCAATTGAAGGTATGGCATCCCCTCTTTCGTATTTACCAACCATTACCTGGGAGATACTGGTTTTGTTTGCCAAATCGGCTTGTGACCATCCTTTTGACTTTCTCAGCTCCGCAATAATCTTACTTGTTTTCATAACTACAAGGTATTTGTAAAAACAATAGTTATTGATTTTTACAAAAATACATAATTATAAGACATAAATAAAGCTGATAATTTTTGTCATTGTAAAAATGATAGGATAGTTTTGTGTCTTATAGTTATAATCAGAAAATTTTAGCTTTTTTCTCATAGAGCTCTCCGAGATCAAACAAGGTCTACCAATCAACACCGTTTTAAAGCACTACCACCTGCAGTGTGACCGTAACCACCGGTTAAAGTGTCCCTTTCATGACGATAAGATCCCCATCTACAGGTGTATCCAAAGACAAATACCTGGACCTGTTTTAGCAGCAACTGTTCAGCAGGGAGCGGCGATCAGGTAGATTTTATCATGAAGCTGGAGGAAACCAGCAAACATGAGGCCATTATGAAGGCCAAGGAACTGGCCGGGTATGTCGATGCTGTACGCCAACCAGTGAAATCTTCATCTAAGAAACCTACTCTATCTCCAGAACGACTTACAGCGCTCCATCGGTTATGATGCCGGCAGCTTGCACAAGCGAAAAGAAACCACAAAGAAGCAGAAGCAGGAGTTGCTGCTGGCGGGCCTGATCAAACCGGATAAGTTCGCAAGAGAGGGAGTTTACTATACCCGGTTTAATGGCTGCGTGGTGTTCCCTCTGCTGGATAAATCTGGCCAGGTGGTTAGCCTGTATGGCCGGCATACAGAAAAGCAGGAGCACCATTACCTGGAAGGTGATCAAAGGGGATTATATCCAGGCTACCCGAATTCGGAAGTGGCCAGGTTGATCCTAACTGAGGCCATTATCGATGCGGCTACCCTACAGCAACTACCTGAGATCACTAAATACTCCGGAATCTGAAGATGTAAACAGCCTGTTGCAGCTGCATGATCCCGGAATCTTCACTCACCTATTGGATAACAGAAAGCCCTACCAGGCAGAAGTAGAATCTTCTCTTTCAACTGAACCGGAATCAATGGAAACAAAAAAGACTTTTCTTCAGCCGCTCCGGAGTCCTTCTCTGAATCCACTCTCCAATTGCAGGTAACTGCGGATTACATGCGTTATGAGACAGATCTTCTACAAATCACTTTGTGGGGTGGTATCGAGGTCCACACGGTAAACCGCTTGCGGGCTACGCTGCATATCCAACTACAGGAGAACGAGTATGCCAGCTTTAAGGATACGGCTGATCTGTACAGCCACAGCCAGAGTGATCGGCTGGTGAAACAGGCTGCTGAGAAGTTGGAGATCAGCAGCAGCGTGGTTGGGGATGCCATTGCAGGACTAACCAAGGAGAGAGCGACTGGAACATGGCCAGGGACCTGCTGCTGAAAATTGTCAGTGAACACGCCAAGGAACTGTCCTCCGATGCTGAGAAAAAGATCATTGAAGCCAGCAAAAAATATATGATTTTCTATCAGTACCTCACCCCCATTGTATATACATCGGTGCGCGATAGCGGGATCAAACTTACCATGCGTTATATCTGTGACCCCCGAAAGAGAAGGGTAACCGAACACCTGATCTGGGAAGATGTGCTCCGGGCCTTCGCCACATACAAGGACATCGAGTTTGCCTATCCTACCCTGCGTTACTTCGACCGCAAGGTGGAAAAGGGTGATTCCCCCCTTTAAGCGCATTCGTATTGATCCTTTTTCGTTCTGAGGTGTTACATTTATCTTACACTTATTTAAAGATGAATGAGCGCTCAAAATAAAGTATTAATACAACTCTATCATCCCCTTTTCCACAAGTCGAGGGTGAATCGTGAGCTGATCAGGGCTATTGACAATTTGGATGGGGTAAGGATACGGCTTATGTATGACCTCTACCCCGACTTGCATATTGATATTGAAGAGGAACAGCACCTCCTGGAGGAGCATGATATCATTGTGTGGCAACACCCTTTCTACTGGTATTCTTCCCCTTCCCTCTTGAAAGAATGGATTGATGTGGTTCTTCAGCACGGTTTTGCATACGGCCGGGAAGGAAAGGCCCTGGTGGGGAAAAAGGTGATTACTTCAATCACCTCCGGTGGAAGAAGAGATGTATACCAGGAGGGCGGACTGCGCAAATATACAATCAGGCAACTTCTGGCCCCCTTTGAACAGACTGTCAGGCTTTGTAATATGCTCTACCTGCCTCCCTTCGTTGTGCACGGAACTCACATGCTGGATATTAAAGCAATTATAGAGGCCGCCCAGGAATATCGCAGGATGATCATTGCCCTGCGGGATGGAACTATTAGTCCCGGGGAGCTCTCTGCTTTTGAATATACCAACGATTATTTTATTTAAAACCCAAGGCCATGCATCAACAGGATTTCTTTCACCAGGCGCTGGTTTATCTGCTCGCAGCAGTAGTCTCAGTTCCCATTGCCAAACGTCTTGGTTTCGGGTCTGTGCTGGGATACCTGCTAGCAGGAATCATTATAGGTCCCTTTGTGCTCGGGCTCATTGGAAGCGAAGGGGAAGATGTGATGCACTTTGCCGAATTTGGCGTGGTGATGATGCTTTTGCTCATCGGGCTGGAACTCAAACCCAACCTATTGTGGCAGATGCGAAAATCAATTTTCGGACTGGGAGGACTCCAGTTGCTGCTTACCACTGCAGTCATTGGCGGTGTTGTTATTTTACTGGGAACTAGCCCCACAGAAGGGCTGGCCATCGGATTAATGCTGGGACTTTCCTCCACTGCCATTGTTCTCCAGACCCTGGCTGAGAAAGGCCTGATGAAACAGGCAGCCGGTCAGGCTTCTTTTTCTGTCCTTCTTTTCCAGGACATGGCCGTTATTCCTATTCTGGCACTGCTGCCCTTGCTGGCCGGCCACGAACTGGAGGGAGCTGCGGCTCATACGGAAGTGAGGCAACTTGCCGGAATACCCATTACAGGCTGGTTCCAGGTAGTACTCATCATCGGGGTAATTACGGGTATTGTCCTGGTAGGCCGTTACCTGGCTCAATTTATTTTCAGGGTGATCGCACGAACCGGGCTCAGAGAGATCTTTACTGCCACCGCCCTGCTCATGATCATTGCCATTGCCATTGTGATGGACCTGGTGGGACTCTCCCCTGCACTGGGTGCATTCCTGGCCGGTGTGGTACTTGCAAACAACGAATACAGGCATGAGATCGAGGCCGATATCGAACCCTTCAAGGGATTGTTGCTGGGACTTTTCTTCATCTCAGTGGGGGCAAGCATTAACTTCAGCCTGCTTTGGCAGTCCCCGGGTTTAATTGTGGGGCTTCTGTTTGGATTGATCGGGATCAAGTTCCTGGTACTCTTCGTCCTGGGCAGGTTTTTCGGATTGAACTACGGGCAGAATACACTCTTCTCTTTTGCCCTGGCGCAGGGGGGTGAGTTTGCATTTGTACTGGTGGCTTTCAGTATGGAGAAAGGTGTAATCGCGGGTTCAATGGCCGATATGATCCTGATGGTTGTAGCGCTCTCCATGGCTGTTACACCACTCTTGCTCCTCATGAACGACAAAGTGATTCAGCCCCTGGTTATCAGGACAAAGAATGAACCGGAGCACGACAGGATAGAGGAGAGCGACAACCCGGTGATCATTGCAGGATTTGGAAGGTTCGGGGTGGTATTAGGCCGCTTTTTGATTGCCAATGGGATCAAAGCTACCATTCTGGACGACAACCCGGATAATATAGAGGTATTGAGGAAGTTTGGCTTTAAGGTTTATTATGGTGATGCATCCCGACCCGACCTCTTAAAAGCAGCAGGGTGCGAAAACGCTAGTGTGATGGTGGTAGCGGTGGATGATAAACAAAAATCCCTTCAAATCATTGACCTGGTTCAGCGAACATATCCCCAACTGAAAATCCTGGTCAGAGCCGTCGACATGGACCACACCTATGAATTATTGAAAAGAGGGATTGATGGATTTGAGCGGGATACCTTTGAATCCTCCCTGAAACTGGCGGTCAGGGCACTCACCCAGCTGGGTTACCAGAATTACCAGGCCCACAGGCTAGCTCATACATTTAGACAACATAACCACATGGTAGTCAGAGAGTTGTTTAAACATCATGGAGAAGACGAGAAAAAATATCTCTCCCAGACAAAAAAGTATGCCAGCGATCTGGAGGAGTTGTTCAGGGCCGAACTGGAAGACACCAGCCACCATTCGGATCATTCCTGGGATGTGGAATCACTCCGTGAAGAAATCAGGGAGATTTATGCCGAAAAGGATAAGAAAGATTAAACTATTCCTCCCGTTCAAGCAACATGGCATTGAAAAGCAGTTTGAACGATGCCTGGGTTGAAACCCTGAACTGGGGTCCAAAACCATAGAAGACAAATTGTCCCTTGCCCTTTCTCATCCATATCATTGCCGCCTTGGATCCCATCTTCTCTGCATTGGATCCATAGCCACTCATCACCACATCCTTTTCGGGATAGCTTCCGATTACCCTCCGGTCGGTATCAAACATGGGAACGGAGGTTCGGAAGACCGGCCTCCCACGGGTGAATACTCCGATTTGTTGGGGCATTCCTATGGTCAGCGGGTGATCTTCAATTAAATTGAGCTTTACAAGGCTTCCGGGCACATAGAGTCCATCCTTGCTTAGCTGGGCAGAAATATCGCTGAAGGGTAGCTGAAATTCTTCCTCTGCATCCTTTTTCTTGATCTTCATCAATCCCTCAAAAAGACGGACCGACCTGCCCCAGGCGATAATGATGCCACCCTCATCGCTGAAGGTCATCAACTTCTCCATTCCCTCCTTCTCCATTCCCTTCACATAGTCGGGGTGATAGCTACCCATGTAATATGAATCCCCCGATTTTCGTTTCCCGGTCATCAGGATCGATTTGTCATTATCGGGAAAAATAAGCACATCATAGGATCCGGCCAGGTCGGCTCCTTTCACATCTTCAGGGTGCAGCACTTTATAAGGGATATGGTAGGTATCGAAGAGGTAGCGGGTCCAACCTGCATCCATATCATGAAAATAAGTCTCAAGCAGCGCGATCCTGGGCATGGAAAGCGGATCCCCATAGAGGGCCCTTTTGTCAGAGATCATCCCCGGCGTGAAAGGCAGCGATTCATAGAGAGCGCTCCAGTCCTCCTTTTGGGCCGAATTTTCAAAAACTATGAAACTGCCCGCCGGGTAATTTTCATCTTTCAACTCCAGGTCATCCTTTAGGCGTTCCACCTTCATCCCCTTTTCCATAGCCAGGAAGGCAGCCCTGTAAGACTCGTTTGAATTTGCGTTGAGGACCAGGGCAGAGCACATGCTCTCCATGGGCTCCCTTAGTTTGAAATCTCCCTCGATGGGAATCAAACTTGCCTCCAGTTTTTTACTGCGAACATCGATTTCGTGGGATCTTACATTCCTGTGCAAAGGAAGCGACCAGCTGGTAATGTCGTAGGGCTTGATAAGTTCTCCACCGGGCGTGTAATGCCTCTCCGGGAACTCCTGGGTTTCCATTACCTCCTTTATAAAAGCGCGGAAGGGCTGGGCCAGTGGGATTACTACATCGCCCTCCTGGTACAGTCTCCCGTCAAGGTTCAGATCGGTCTCAAGGGTGTAAGAACGAACTCCGTGCTCCTTCATAAGCCCTACCAGCTTGACCAGCTCGCCCCGATCATGCTGTTTTAGCGGAAGGATGTAATAATAAGGAGCTTCTGTTTTACCTGCCTCCACCTGCTCACGGCACATGCGGTTTCTGAACCTGAGAATGTCTTCCCGGTAAAGTGATGCAGTTTTTATGATCGAGGTAGTGGAGGATATCTCGTACTCCACAATATCTCCCAATCGCCACCATCCCCCTTCCCAGGGAAGGAGCATATTGATGCTCTTCTTATACTCAGAAAGGCCCTTGCCCCCTACCCTCAGTTCAGAGGGTTCGATATAAATCGGCGAGGCTGTCTGTACGCTGGCTGCCTCGGTCAGGAAGCCGATAACATTCTTCCAGATACAGGTTTCGGTGGAACCGGGCCAGTAATCGTCAAAGAGGTAATGCTGAGCCACCCCGGCCAGTCCGTCGGCCGTCATGTCAGTGGCCATATGCTGACCGAAAACACCTCCCCAGTGAAAAACACCGGCCGGCACATTCTCGGCGATGGGATCGTGATTGGGTGGCACGAAATACCTGACTCCTGTAGATCCCATCTGGTGCTTTTCTACCATTACCTGGGGAAACCATGTCTGGTTATAGATACTGGCAATGGCCCTGCTGTCTTCCTGTGTAAGAATCACAAAATCCCGGTTGTTGTCATGACCCACATATTTATGGTAAACCTGGGGCAGGGAGGCCCCCTCGTACTTGGTACCCACATGCTTCTTATAGTTCTCCACGATGAGGTCCATTCCGTCGGGATTGTGACAGGGCACCATCATGTAGACCACGTTGTTGAGCCATTCCAGCTTCCGGGGATCTGTGGTGGTGGCATAATCATAGGCCACCAGGGGTGCCGATTGAGACGGGGCCACCTCGGTGGAGTGCATGGAGAGTGTGGCCAGTACGAATGTCCTGCCGCTTGTGACCATTTCCTCCAGCTTCTCTTCTGGAAGATCAGGGTTGAGTGCCAGCTCACGATTGATCTCTTTCAGCGAATTCAGCCTGGAGATATTCTCTTCGCTGGAGATAAATGCAATATACATGGTCTTCCCCATGGGTGAGGCCCCGATTTTTTCCAGCTTAATCCTGGGTGACTGTACGTCAATTTCCTGCAGATAAGAAATTAGCTGTTCGTAGGTGAACAGTTCCCGGTCCGATCCCGGTTCAAAACCAAAAAAATCCGCAGGTACGGTCACTGATCCCTCCTGGGCCGATACTCGTATCAGGGCAAGCAGCATCATGGCTGCAATAAAGATTTGTTTCATACAAAGGCTTTGTTTTTGATATTACAGATCACTCATCAATCGATCCAGACGGTCTTAATATTAGTAAATTCCCTGATTCCCTCCATGGATAACTCACGACCGAAACCAGAGTTCTTCAAACCGCCAAAGGGAAGCCTGGGATCCGATCTTACCATTGCATTGATAAAGACCGCTCCCTCCTGGGCCTCCTCAATAAACACTTTTGCCACAACATCAGACTGAGTAAATAACTGCATGCCCAGGCCAAACATTGATTTATTGGATAGCTCCAGGGCATTCTCCGGCGAATCGGCCAGGGTGACGGCAAATACAGGCCCAAACACCTCTTCATCAAACAATGGCATACCCGGCCTAACTCCTGTAAGCAGGGTCGGATCATAGAAGGCGCCATTGCGATGCCCTCCACAGACTAATTTCGCACCCATTTCCACAGAACGCTTCACCTGTTGTTCTATTTCCTTGGCCTGTTTTACTGAAGACAGAGGCCCCACATCCGTTTTTTCATCCATGGGATCTCCAGTGACCAGGCGTAAAATCCTTGATTCAAGTGCCGGTATAAAATCCTCTGAGATCCATGATTCCAGGATAAATCTTTTGGCAGCAATACAACTCTGCCCACCGTTTTGCATCCTTGCCGGAATAGCAATATTCAATGCCAGCTCCTGGTTGGCATCATTGAGAACCACAAAGGCATTGTTCCCGCCCAATTCAAGTACGCACTTCTTCAGGTGAAGTCCAGCCTGGGCAGCAACAGCCCTCCCGGTAGCTTCACTTCCCGTAAGCGAGACAGCCCTCACATATTCACTGGCAATTACACCTGCCACCCTGTCTGAGCCAATGGCCAGGTTCTGGAAGATACCCTCCCCAAGGCCTGCTTCTGCAAATATCTCCTCGATAGCAAGAGCACAAGCCTGAACATTGGATGCATGCTTCAGAAGAAAGGTATTCCCTGCCATCAGCACCGGTGCAGCACACCTGAAGACCTGCCAGAAGGGGAAATTCCAGGGCATTATTGCAAGTACTGGCCCAAGTGGCTCATATATCACCCTGCTTTCCTCAGCCTCTGTTTCCACCTCCCTGTCGCCTAAAAACTCCTCAGCGTGATCAGCATAAAACTCACAAACCAGGGCACACTTCCGAACCTCCGCCTCAGCTTCCTTTACCGCCTTGCCCATCTCACCGGTGATTAATTCGGCCAGGACCCGGCTGCGCCCCCGAAGAAGTTCAGCCACCTTCTTCAATAGCTTTCCCCTTTCCTGAAAAGTACTCAGGCGATATTTCAGAAAGGCAGTACCGGCCCTCCCAAGGCGCACTGTCAGTGCAATATCCGACAGCTGCGGGTAGCTGACCACCCGGGATGAGTTGTAGGGATTAATGCTTTTCAGAACAGACATAGTATGAAATATGTTTCAGGTCTTTTTTGCTGCAATCTGCAATTTAGAAGAAAGAGGGGGATTATCAAAACATGAAAGAGCTCAGCGGCCCCATCGAACAATGTTAAATATATGTCAAAAAGGCGAATAAAAACTACCAGTCATAAATTATGGATTACCTTATCTGCCTAATAATCAATACCAATATATTAATCAAACCACAAAAAATGAAAAAAGGAATCTACACAATTGCACTACTTTTAATTTGCATTGTAACAGCAAATGCACAGTCCGACTACAAAATGTATCTTCAGATTATGCTGGAGCCTGAACTGGATCAAATCTCTCTCTTTGAGAATAACCTGGCCGAACACAACAAAAAATACCACTCCGAGGGATTCATGCATGCAGATGTATGGACCATCTTAAGCGGTTCGAATTCGGGAAAATATGCCTTATTCATGGGCCCT
>JAOZLK010000018.1:10767-17982 GCA_029934875.1 Bacteroidales bacterium
ACTTCGATGGCCTCGAAGAGAACAAAGCACACGATACCGACTGGAATGACAATGTACTGGCTCTTTGCAGTGAGGTGTCTGAAATGGAATGGTGGAAAATCAATGAGGAGCTGTCCTATGCCCCTGAAGGATCCGAAACAGGAAAGGAAATATTCAGGGTCTATGACATTACCCGGGGACAGCTTTACCGTTTTGAGGAGGTGCTAAAGAAAGCTGCAGCAGTGTATAAAGCCAAGGCCTACCCTGAATCTTTTACGATTTTTTATAATGAATTCCGTTCAAATTCAAATCGCGATGTCGCCTTTAGCAGTAGTTTTAAAACCTGGGCATCACTGGATGAGAAATCAACTTTCAAAAAAGACTTCGAAGAGGTACATGGCGAAGGTTCCTGGAGCACATTTATTGAAGAATACAGGGCCAGTTTCAACAGCTACGAGGATGAGCTGAGTCTACTCGCACCACATTTAAGCGGCGGACAGGAAGATTAATCCGATTCACCGGCCCATCTCATTCTACAACCCCCGGTAAGTATTTGCCGGGGGTTTATTTTTTAATATTTTTTGGCCTTAAACCAGGTCCTGGATCAAGATTATGCAATCAGTTGCATTTTTTCCACTATATTTAGCTGTTCAATAACCTACTCAGCACTGTGTACTGAGCACTGCGCACTGTGCGCTGAGTACTAACTAATTAACCCTATGAAACTATCCCTGGTCGACATTCTGATCATTTGTGCCTACCTGGCCTCCACCATCGTCATTGGTCTGGTCATGAAAAAACGCGCTCAAAAAGATAAAACCGCATACATCCTGGGTGGGAACAAACTGCCATGGTATATGCTGGGACTTAGCAATGCTTCAGGTATGTTCGACATATCCGGCACCATGTGGCTGGTAACCCTGGCCTTTGTTTATGGATTAAAATCCATCTGGATCCCATGGCTCTGGCCGGTATTCAACCAGATTTTTTTAATGGTTTTTCTATCCATCTGGCTGCGCCGTTCAAATGCAACAACAGGTGCAGAATGGATTCGAACCCGCTTTGGATCAGGAAGGGGCGGTGTGCAATCTCACTGGATCGTAGTGATTTTTGCCCTGATCTCCTGCCTGGGCTTCCTTACCTATGGCTTTATCGGTCTGGGTAAGTTCGTGGAGATATTCATTCCCTGGGAAGTGGTCTCACCCTTCATCCCCTTTGATGTGGCCCCTCAGTATGTGGCCCATGTTTACGGGATTATTTTCACCCTCTTTGCCATGTTTTATGCCATCCTGGGAGGAATGAACAGTATTGTCTGGGCCGATGTGATCCAGTATACCATCATGACCATTTCGGCAGTGGTTATTGGAATCATCGCCATGAATGCCCTTAGCGATCACCCCCTGCTGGTTCCCGATGGCTGGCTGAATCCATTCTTCGGTGCGCGACTGGAGTTGGACTGGAGTACCATTATTCCCGAGGTAAATGAAAAAATTATCAGCGATGGCTATTCCCTCTTTGGCATCTTCTTCAGCATGATGCTTTTTAAAGGAGTGCTGGTCAGTATGGCCGGACCGGCTCCCAACTATGACATGCAGAAGATTCTCTCCACCAAATCGCCCAAGGATGCAGCCAAAATGTCGGGCTTTGTATCTGTGGTACTGATGCCTGCCAGGTATTTTATGATTGCGGGTTTTGCTGTGCTGGGCTTGGTTTTTTATGACCAGCTTGACCTGATTGTTGGAAACAAGATTGATTTTGAACAGATCCTCCCCTCCGCCATCAGTGAATTTGTTCCTGTGGGTTTCATGGGACTCTTGCTGGCCGGACTTCTGGCGGCCTTTATGTCCACCTTTGCAGGAACCCTCAACGCTGCCCAGGCCTATATTGTAAATGACATTTACCTGAAATACATTAAACCAGAGGCTTCACAAAAGCAAGTAAGCCGCACCAATTACATCACCGGGATTGTGGTTGTGGCCATCTCTGTCTTCTTTGGTTTTTTCGCACAGGATGTGAACTCTGTGCTTCAGTGGATTGTTTCGGCCCTGTGGGGAGCCTACGTGGTTTCCAATATCCTGAAATGGTACTGGTGGCGCTTTAACGGATCGGGCTTCTTCTGGGGCATGTTCGTCGGGATTATCACAGCCCTTATCTGTAGCAGGATCTTTGACTTCCTGGACCTGTACTACTTCCCCATTATTGTGGCAATTTCGGCCGTAGCAGCCATTTTGGGCACCTTCCTGAAACCGCCTACTGATGATGAAACACTGAAGGCCTTTTATAAAAATGTAAAACCATGGGGATTTTGGAAACCCATCCACGACAAGGTGGTGGCCGAGGATCCTTCCTTCAAGAGGAATGACGATTTCTGGATGGACATGTTCAACATTGTGGTGGGTATCATTGCCCAGACCGCACTGGTCATCTTCCCCATCTACATTGTATTGAAAAAGACATTGCCCCTGGGAATTGCCCTGGCCATTATTGTAGTAAGCTTCATCATTATGAAGAAGACCTGGTGGGACAGGCTTCCAGAAAAATAGCATAAGCATAATGGACAAAAAAGTACTGTATAATTTAAAAGAAGAGCTGGAAAGTGAGCTCAGGAAAAACATTCTTCCCTGGTGGATGGAACACACCCCCGATCATAAATCCGGGGGCTTCCTGGGGCATGTAGGCCACGATAACCGGGTCATTGAAGGTGCCGGAAAGGGCTCAGTTCTGAATACCCGCATCCTGTGGACTTTTTCCGCAGCTTACAGGATGTATCCCGAACCTGAGTACCTGGAAACTGCCAGGCGTGCATATCACTACATCCTCCGGCATTTCACCGACAAAAAGTATGGGGGGATATACTGGGAGCTGGAGCCCGATGGAAGCAGACGAACAACACGTAAACAAATTTACGCCATCGCCTTCGCAATTTACGGTCTGAGCGAATACTACATGGCTTCCGGAGATGAGCAGGCTCTCAAAATGGCAAGGGTACTGTTCCTGGATATTGAAGTCCATGCCTTTGACAGGCTTAGAAACGGTTATACAGATGCCCTGACTCGGGACTGGAAGCCCATCGAGGACCTCAGGCTCAGCGAGAAGGATCAGAACGAAAGCAAGACCATGAACACCCACCTCCATATCCTGGAAGCCTACACCAATCTTTACAGGGTATGGAAGGACCCGTCCCTTAAAGATGCACTGGAAAATGTACTTCGGCTCATGCTTGACAGGTTTGTCGACCAGGACTCAAAGCACCTGAATCTCTTTTTTGATGACAACTGGACCCTGAAATCCACCTTGATTTCCTTTGGTCATGACATCGAAGCAGGCTGGCTCCTTCATGAGGCAGCCGAGGTCCTGGAAAACAAGGCGCTCATTGAGCAGACCGGGAAACTGGCTGTGGAGATGGCTCGTGAGAATTTTACCGGACTGGATACAGACGGCGGACTTTTTTATGAGTTTTCTCCCGAAGAAAACGAGATGGATACCGACAAGCATTGGTGGCCCCAGGCTGAAGCCCTGGTGGGCTACTATAACTCCTACCAGCTATCAGGTGATGAGACCTTCCTCACTAAAGCCATTGAGAGCTGGACCTTTATCAAGGAAAAGCTTGTGGACCGGGAGTATGGCGAGTGGAACTGGGCTACCAACAAAGAGGGTATTCCCCTTAGAGAGAAAGAGAAGGCCGGACTCTGGAAATGTCCCTATCACAACAGCAGGGCCTGCCTTGAAATTATCCGGAGAATTGACAGAACCTAAAAGGAGAGACAAAATGAGAACGTGCATTTTTTACCTGCTGGTCCTTTTGCTGGTGACATCCTGCGCCCCAGGCGGAGAGTCTGACAGGATGGAGGATTTACTGGAGAAAATGACCATTGAAGAAAAGGTTGGTCAATTGATCCAGTATACGGGTCGCTGGGAAATGACCGGTCCGGCTCCGGGCAATGATTATGCCCAGACGGGGCTACAGAAGATCGAATCGGGAGAACTGGGTTCCATGCTCAATGTTACAGGAGCCCTGGCAACACGAAATGCACAGGAGCTGGCCCTTAATTCCAGGCTTGGCATACCCATGATTTTCGGATATGATGTGATCCATGGCTACCGAACCATGTTTCCCATGCCACTGGCGGAGGCCGCCACATGGGAACCAGGGTTGGCGCGACTCACATCCAGGGTTGCAGCCATTGAAGCTGCAGCAGCAGGTTTACACTGGACTTTTGCACCCATGGTAGATATTGCCCGGGATGCCCGTTGGGGAAGGATCGTGGAAGGTTCAGGAGAAGACCCCTTCCTGGGTTCGCTCTTTGCAGCTGAAAGAGTAAAAGGCTTCCAGGGCGAGGACCTTTCAGCCAACAATACCATAGCAGCCTGTGCAAAGCATTTTGCAGCCTATGGCTTTGTGGAAGGTGGCAGGGATTATAATACCGTTGACGTATCGGAACATACCCTTCAGAATATCATATTCCCACCGTTCAAAGCCTGTGTTGACGCAGGGGTGGCAACATTTATGAATGCCTTTAACGTAATTGGCGGAGTTCCTTCCACAGGAAACAGCGCCATGGTGAAAGGCCTGCTGAAAGGGAGCTGGGGTTTTGAGGGCTTTGTGGTTTCGGACTGGAATTCCGTAGGTGAGATGATTGAGCATGGGGTGGCAGCAGACCAGAAAGAAGCTGCACAGCTGGCCATAGAGGCAGGCTGTGATATGGACATGGAGGGATATTGCTATGAAAACCACCTGAAGGAATTGATAGAATCCGGAGAGGTGGCTGAGGCGCTGCTCGATGAAGCAGTACTAAGAATCCTTCGTGTTAAGGAAGACCTGGGGCTCTTCGACGATCCCTACAAATATTGTGACAAGGAGAGGGAAAAAGAGCTTCTCCTGCATCCCGATCACCTGGCCCTGGCCAGGGAAGTGGGCAAACGCAGCCTTGTACTTCTTAAAAATAACGAGGCCCTTCTTCCTCTCAGGAAGAGTGGACAAAAGATTGCCTTGATTGGCGAACTGGCAGCAGAAAAGGATTCTCCCCTGGGTAACTGGAGGGCACAGGCCATTGCCAACAGTGCTGTTTCAGTGCTTGAAGGAGTAAAGGCCAAGGCCGAAGACTCTCAGGTCTTTTTCGAAAAGGGGCCACGCTATGTCTCTTCAGAAACCGGATTCTTGACACCGCTGGAAATTAACACCACCGATCCAAGGGGGATAAAGGAAGCGGTGGCAGCTGCCAGGCGGGCCGATGTGGCCGTGCTGGTTCTGGGTGAAAATTGTTTCCAGAGTGCCGAAGCAAGAAGTGTGACCGATATTTCTCTCAAAGGCTTCCAGAAAGAACTGCTGGATAAGGTGCTGGAAGTTAATGAAAATGTAGTGCTGGTCCTGATGAATGGCCGCCCCCTGGATATTTCAGAATTTATAGATCGCATTCCGGCTGTCCTGGTGGCCTGGCATCCCGGGTCCGAATCGGGGAATGCCATTGCTGATGTACTTTTTGGCGATTACAATCCCTCGGGACGCCTGCCCCTATCCTGGCCCCGCTCGGTGGGACAACTTCCCCTTTATTACAATGCTAAAAATACAGGAAGGCCTACTGATGAGAGGAATCTTGTGAATACCTCGCGTTACATTGACCTGAGCAACGATCCGCTCTTCCCCTTTGGATTTGGTCTCAGCTACACCTCCTTTGAATACAGCGATCTTCAAGTGAGCGAGCCCGGCCTTGGCGCAGGCGAAAGCATTGAAATCAGGGCCACCATTACCAATACCGGTGAAGTGTTTGGTGAAGAGGTGGTTCAACTATATGTGCGGGATGTAGCAGCCAGCGTATCGCGTCCGGTAAGGGAGTTAAAGGGATTTCGCAAAATCGGACTCGAGCCAGGCTCGTCAGATGAAGTGACATTCACCCTTAAACCCGATGACCTGTTCTATTTTGGAGCTGACCGCCAGTGGGGTATCGATCCGGGAACCATACAGGTATGGATCGGACCCAATGCAATGGAAGGACTTGAATCATCCTTCGAAATTCAATAAAAGATTTGTAAGACCTCAATAAGATTAAGAAATGAACAAAGAACTTTTCGAAAGCCGTAAAACACTCATCCGCAGGGAACATGAGGCCTTGATCTCCAGGAAAAACGAGGAAATATTCAGCACCAATGGCATTTTTTGCAGGCATAAATACCCGGTATTAAGCCGCGAGCATTTTCCCATGGAGTGGCGCTATGATTTCAACCCGGAAAGCAATCCCTTATTCATGGAAAGAATCGGATTCAATGCAGCCATGAACTCCGGGGCCATCAAATGGAAAGGAAAATACCTCCTGGCCGTAAGGGGTGAGGGAAACGATCGGAAATCCTTCTTTGCCATTGCCGAAAGTCCCAACGGTGTAGATAATTTCCGTTTCTGGGAGCGTCCCCTGACCATGCCCGAGACCGATGATCCCGACACCAACGTCTATGACATCAGGCTCACCGAACATGAGGATGGATACATTTACGGCGTATTCTGCACCGAACGTAAGGATCCCAAAGCTCCTGCGAGTGATACCAGCTCGGCTGTGGCTGCGGCAGGAATCGCACGGACCAGAGACCTGGTGGAATGGGAGCGACTGCCCGACCTGATCACCTATGGAGGACAGCAAAGAAATGTGGTTCTGCACCCGGAGTTTGTTGATGGGAAATATGCCTTTTATACCCGTCCACAGGATGGATTCATCGATACCGGATCAGGAGGAGGCATTGCCTTTGGACTTTCCGACTCCATGGTCAATGCCGAGGTAAAGGAGGAAAAAGTACTGGATGCCAAAACTTATCACACCATCTATGAACTGAAGAACGGCCAGGGACCGGCCCCTATCAAAACAGAACATGGCTGGCTCAACCTGGCTCATGGCGTCAGGAACTGTGCCGCCGGATTGAGATATACCCTCTACCTTTTTATGACAGCGCTGGATGATCCATCCAGGGTAATTCATAAACCAGCAGGACTATTCATGGGCCCTCTTGGTGAAGAGCGGGTTGGTGATGTATCCAATGTACTCTTTACCAATGGCTGGATTGCAGACGACGATGGCAAGGTATTTATCTACTATGCCTCTTCCGACACCCGCATGCATGTGGCCACCTCGAGCCTTGCTCAACTGGTGGACTATTGCATGAACAATCCGGAGGATGGTCTACGGTCGGCCGCCTCAGTCAAAGCCATCAATGAGCTGGTGGACAGAAATCAGGCATTTTTGAAATAGCAGG
>JAOZLK010000305.1 GCA_029934875.1 Bacteroidales bacterium
CAGAACGATGTCATGGAAGCAGAATATGACTTTTTCTATACTGGGTGGGAGGAAAAAGATGGAGCCCTCCTGAACCCATGGGGTTTGAACCTGCATAAGAACAACACGGTTAGTTATCACCAGCCAAAGCCAGGAACCAGTAACAACAGTTTATTCCTGCTTAAAATACTGAATGACTCTGTACGGGATGGATCGAAGCCGGTGACTGATCCCGATGATTACATGATTGTTGACAGGCATCAGAAGGATCCGACTGCGGATAAATTTTACCTCTCAGGTAGAGATCTGAATGTTCCTAAGCCCAACGGATGGTCTATCGTACGTAATCCAGATGTATGGCGGGGCGTTGATGAGCCAGCAGAAGGGTTTGGAGATGATGGAGGCCGGAGTGCAGAGAATTCAGAATGGGATATAGTGAACTTCAGGGATCCGGGTTCGGGACTTGATAATTTGACATTCCATAAGAATCTCGGATTCCATATACTTGATCCCATTACTGCTCATCAATCTACGGTTACCTCCGTTAAAATGAAGGTTACACCGGGGTATGAGGGTGCCCTTACGATTACCGGAGATCTGTCAGGTCTTACTGTATCAGATTTCCTTGCAGTACTGGATAAGGCCGATCCCGGTCAGGTGCTCCATGTAATCAGTGGTGAAGATACACTGGCGACCGATGCAGCTGTTGCAGCCGATATGATTCTGAGTGTGATTTCAGTTGATGAAAAGAACACCAGCAACTATACCCTGGTGAATTCACCATTGAGTGCAGACAATTTGCTTGTGGCAGCTGAGGGATCAGGTTTGACGGTAACTCTTGCAGAGGATGAAGGATCCGTTTCAGGGGTAGTTGCAGGTGCGACTATTACCTCTCTACTTGATAACCTGACGGTTCCGGCAGAAGCTGTGTTGAACGTGATTGACGGAGACGATGTTCAGGTCTCACTGAAGACGATGAATTTCGATTCAACGATTGTTGAAACCACGGTTGGTCCAAATGTATTCCTGGAAGTGGTGGCGGAAAATGGCGATGCCGCAGTATACAGCCTGGACTTCGGTTATACATCATCTGAAGCTGTATTGCTCTCAAATGTATTTGCTGTTGACCAGGAATTCATGGTTGTGAAGGGTTTACCAGAAGGGATGACCGTCAGTGCAATACTGGAACTTGTCTATCCAAATGAAAATGCGACTATAATGGTTGTTGATAATATGGGCTTCCCACGTACACTTGGAGGCTTATACCAGGATGACATGGTTGAGGTGACTTCAGAAGATGAGAGTACAGTAGTATTATATAATCTGAACTTCCTGAATGTCAACACGGCGCCACTGGTTTCGGTTGACGGGGCTGATGCTGCAGAAACCGGCAAAGCGATAAGCTACACCGCTGAAGTAAGTGATGATGGCTTGCCAGCCGGATCAACATTGACATACCAATGGGCGATCACATCGGGTGATGCAGGTACGGTGACCATTTCTGCTGCTGATCAGCTTGATACGGATATCACTTTTGCTGCTGAAGGAGACTTTGAGTTGAGCTTCACAGCATCCGATGGTGAACTATCCACCGTAGTTGTGAGTGCCATCTCAGTGACCCTGGGTACCGGTATTGCCTCACCGGATCTTTCGACCATCAATGTGTATCCGAATCCGGCCAATGAGTTCCTGTTTGTGGAATTCGGAAGTCTGAATGTATCAGGCGCCAGGGTGAGCATTATTGATATGGTTGGAAGCGTGGTTTATGATGAATCCCATTTCAATAGCCAGGCAGAGATTGGTCTGGAAAGCCTTGGAAAGGGAATGTATTTCATCAACATCTCCATCGATGGCCATAATACGGTACGTAAACTGAATATCATTAAGTAGTAGTTTCATTTAGTAGTAGTAGTTTTCAGAGCCGCCTCAAGAGTGTCCTTGAGGCGGCTTTTTCTTATAAGAGCGTGAAAATGAAAAAGGCATTCATCATATTATCCATTTTATCATACACCTTCTTCCTTGGAGCACAGGTCACATTATACACTGATTTTACTGACGAAAACTTAAAAAAAGAAGCTCTTCATAATATATGGACAGTTGCAAACCGGATAAGCCCTCAAACCGGCGGAGGTGTAAGGGAAGGTATAGCTATTAATACTGTAAGAATGATTGGCGGTATAAATAGGAAAGTAAACGGGGAAAAAGTTCCATACCCTGACTTTGACCCCTGCACCTATGATTCTTCTGCACATACCTATGTCTACAACTGGGCACCTTTGAAATCACGTATTGATGCAATACTTGCAAGGGGGACAAGAATTCATCAGATTGTTCTTGATCAGCCGCCCTGGGCATTTCAGTATGGCTATGAATTCATACCGGAAGGAACAAGGGATAGCATTCATTTCAGAGAAGATGAACGGGTTACAGGCTATGGCAATTCACTACCACCAGCAGACAAAGAAGCATACCATGATTTTATCAGGGCACTTATGGAAGAGCTGATTGCTACCTACGGTCAGTCTATGGTTGAATCGTGGCGTTTCAGGGTGGGTTCAGAGATTGAGACACCCGACCATTGGAAGGGTTCAAAGCAGGATTTTATTGAGCATTATGCCAATACCGAAAAGGCTGTGCGTTCCGTATTACCTGGTGCCAAAGTTGGCTTGCATACAAGGGAGCCCAATTTCATCTATAAGCAGGGAACTGTATTGAACTACAAGGGAGAGGTCATTTCATCTTTTGCAAATGATTTAATAGAGTATTGCTTTGATAACAATGTGACATACGATTTCTGGGGAGTTTCTGACTATGTCCTGATAAACAGTATGGAGGACAGGGATATTTCTCAGAGATATGAAACGCTGGTAGCCCCCCTGGTAAATCACCCGAAATGGAATCCTGATGCCAGTATCGATATAATGGAATACAAAGTAGTTATCTCTATGAATCCTCCCGATGGAGGATCCACACTTCCCTGCGAGACATCGCATACAGAGGTGTATCATATTGCTTTGGCTAATCTGTTCTACAAGAATAAAACAAAAGGACTTGACCAGGTATTTCGCTGGGGACAGAGACCAAATAGTACAGATCCTCCCTCTATTGAACTATTGAGTTCCATGGAAGGGAAAATACGGTATCTGAATGAAAGATCTGGTAGTCCCGGGCTACCCGGAAATATGGTCAACGCCATTTTTAGTAAAAGTGATACATCCAGTGATTTTGACATTTTAGCATATAACTATAATGCCAGTTCCCTGGATTATGGAGCAGCAGAGGAAGTAGTAATATCCATTAAAACGGATTTGCCAGAGGGCTCAGTTATAAGTTATCGTTCCATGACTTACGGAAAAGATCAGAATAAACTCCAGAATTTCCTGAAAAATGAACCAGGCAGTGGCTGGATTAAACCCGGCTGGGATTGGAAGGGTTCTCCCACCCGCACTTTAAATGAAGCTGGAGTTGCAGCATGGAATTCATTTACAAATCCAAATCCTTGGTTTTGGACAGTATGGAAGGCTGTGACCACTGAAGCCCGAACTGATGGAGGCGAAGGATCTGAGATCAGAATCACCACGAATTTATCTTCCTTTTCATTTGAAAAATTTGAAATCAGGCATGATGCGGAACTTGTTGAAGTGTTAAAACCGTCCCAGGCCCAGTGGACAAGCAATGAGGACTTTGAGCAATTCACCGCTTCTCAGATGAGTACGACTATTATTGATAGTTTATTCATACTGAATATTGGAGGTGATTATCCAAAAATTGTTTTCAATTCTCCATACGATACAGGTCCTTTTGATAAGGTCAGGATCGTTGTAAAAAATGAAACGCTAAGTAGCATTTTTTGGTTTGCCTGGTATATTGACGGAGTAAAAAATCAAATGCGTTTTGCACCAAGCCCCAGTGTGAGCGATACATTATTCCATGAATACCTTGTGGATCTAAGTGATAATACGAACTGGCAGGGAGTAGTCGATAACTTTAGCATTGAAACTGCCAATAGGGCCGGATCCGGAACGGTCACTTTTGATACTATTGAATTCATTGTAAGAGAAGATGTTGGTTTTCTCAATGTGACTGTAAATTCTATTGGAAGCGGTGCCGTAAGTCCTGGCTCAGGAACGTGCTATACGGGACAGCATGTGGAGTTTTCAGCGATTCCCTACCCGGGTTTTCAATTTGACGGGTGGACAGGTGATATTATAAGTCCGGATAATCCGTTGACAATAGCCGTTGATGCTGATTTGAGCCTGACGGCTCATTTTTCATTAGTGCCTGAAAATCATACCTTAATAACCTCGGCGAATAATGGAATAGTAGAACGATCTCCCGCCAAATCCTCTTATGAAGAGGGGTCCACCGTATTGCTTACAGCTGTACCCAACAAAGGATTTAAATTTGATTCATGGAGTGGTGATCTTATTGGTACTGAAAATCCATTTTTACTGACAATGGACACAGGTAAAAGTATTACTGCCAATTTCAGTCGTATCCGATATACTTTAAATGTAAGTGCAGAAAATGGTACTGTAGAAAGATCTCCGGACCAGGCTGACTATGACGAAGGTGCTACTGTACTGGTGAAAGCCTTTCCGGATGAGGGCTTTGTCTTCGGAAGCTGGAGTGGAGATATGTCAGATACCATTGATCGTATATCCATAGTCATGGATGCAGATAAGCATATTACCGCAAATTTCTCAATCATTCAGGGCTTGTCTCGAGGTAAGAATTTGAAGCCCATTACAATTTATCCGAATCCTTCATCCGGGCAATTTAATGTGAGCGTTAATAATGAGAAGGTTTCCTTCTATCATATTTTCAATAGTCAGGGTGTAGAAATACAATCGGGTAACTTCAAACTGGAAACAGATATTGAAATTAAGGGAAGGGGAATCTATTTCATTCTGTTTGAGACTGAAGATGAACGCTTTTCCCAGAAATTGATCGTGCAATAATTATAATATGAATAGAAGATCACACCCGGGATTAATAGTACTTTTTGGTAAGTAGAAATGATGAGAAATATTTTCGTCATAATATTCTTCTTTTTTTCATTGTTGAGTTTTGCAGCAGACAAACCCAACATTGTATTTATCCTTGTTGACGACCTTGGTTGGGTAGATGTAAGTACCGGGAACTCAAATGAATCCAGAGGTTCAATTATATACCAAACTCCCAATATTGACCGAATTGCTGATGAGGGGATGTCATTTACCCATGCATATACCCAGCAAAATTGTTCTCCGACCCGGGCATCTTTACTTACAGGATTGTATCCTACAGATCAGGATAATGGGGTTTTTAATGTGACTTCCCTGGCAAGGGATGACAATAATACATTGAAGCCCATACTTATCACTCCGCCAGAACAACAAAATAAGATTTTGAGCACCGGTGTGACAATGTTTGATATGGCAAATGTGGCTGGATATACAAGCTGTTTCGTGGGGAAAGACCATGGAACTGGCGCATCTGAAAACATAGGCGTAGATGTCGGAGTAGCTGTACCAGGTGCATTTAGTGCTACAGTTGGGGGAAAACAAGTGCAATCCTATTATTTTGCGCTAAATAGCGACACTGATGGCTGGACCTTTAATGGAGAGGGAATTGATCAGTATGCCCTGCCTTACACCTCAGAATATGTGAACAGTAAACTTCAGCCTGTCGTGAATGGCAATAATCTGGCCTTGCTGCCAGGAACGGCCAAGCACCAGACAGATGCTATAGGCGATTTTTGTGAAGATTATATCAGAGATGAAGCAGTAAAAGACAAGCCTTTTTTCTTGTATGTACCATTCCATGCAGTGCACTATAAAATTGCCGGTCGCCCGGATCTCGTAGCGAAATACCTGGACAAAGGTTATAATGCAGCCCTTGCTGAATATGCGGCAATGATCGAAACTGTGGATCAAAATATAGGCAGGATTTATATGGCTTTAAAAGATCCCAATGT
>JAOZLK010000019.1 GCA_029934875.1 Bacteroidales bacterium
GGCGTAGTGAACGTTATAGAAGTTCAGTGAAGCAGTGAAATCCGGATCGGCTGGTCCGGCAAAAAAGTTAAGACAACCATCGAAAGACAGGAGTTTGTCGGCCTGTTCAATGACCGGCGCAACAGGAGCAAAAACAAAGACATCATTAAATCCATCCTCCCCGCTGAGTTGCTTCAGCAGATCAACAGGGTCATCGGTGAACGAGGTATTGACATAATGGAGGTCAATTCCCTTCTGCTTTGCTTTTTCGGGGGAGTAAAGATCTGCAGCCCTGTCGAGCCGTACCTGGTCAATATCAGTCACCACCATCAGCGATGGCTTGCGGTCCTCACGATTCAGCACGTAGTTAATTGCTGCAAGTCCCATTGGCCCTACACCGGCGAGAAGAGCCATTTTTCCGCCATCCACGATCTCCATCTCATGGATGTAACTTCCCGGTTTGATGTGGTAGTTAGCGTGCATGGCGCCAATCACGCAGGAAAAAGGCTCGGCCATCGAGGCCGGGAAATATCCGGGTCCCTTGTAAACCAGAAGGCAGCCCATCTCCATCACTTCTTTGGGAATCACCACATAGGTGGCATCACCTCCAAGGAATCTGTATGAATAGCCGGGTGCACTCAGAATCCCCACCGGACCATCTTTATAGTTCAGGGCAGGTTGAATGGCAAATTTATCTCCGGCTTTGAATTGTCCTTCCCATTTAGAACCCACCTCCACAATCTCACCAGCGAACTCATGTCCGATTATGACCGGATTTTCGGCGACATCGTCAGGAATCCTTTTGTGATCTGTTCCCTGAATGGAGGCTTTGTATGAGGACATACAAAGGCTGTCACTCACTACCTTAGCGAGGATTTCATCTTCCTTAAGTGCCGGTAGCTCGAACTCCTCAACCCTTAAATCATTCTTTCCATATAATCTGACAGCCCTGGTTTTCATATAATACTTTTTTAATCAATAAATTTCAATAATTCCGAAGCTTGGAGAATCATCGGGTAGTCCCCTTCCACGGGTTCCGTCATCAGCCGTCCATATCCCCAGCTAACACCAACAGGGATCATTCCCGCTGCCCGGGCCGTGAGGATATCATTGTCAGAGTCTCCCACGAACAGGATGTTGGCCGGATTAATCTCCATCATTTCAGCAATCTCAATGGCCCCGGACGGGTTGGGTTTCCTGGGAACCTCCTCCCGCTGTCCGAATACCGGTACAAGAGGCCACTCTGAAAGGTAATAGTCAACCACCTTCAGGGTAAGAGCGTGGGGTTTATTGGAGAGGATGGAGATCCTTACACCTTTGCCAACCAGTTGATCCAACAACTCGGGAACCCCGTCATACACCCTGCTTTTATCGTGCAGGTTGTTTCCATATATCTCTTTAAATTCAGACACGTAGGCCCGTAGTTGCTCTTTGCTAACCGCTTTGCCATAAGCCCGCTCAATGAATTTCACGGCCCCGTTACCGATCCAATTCAGATAGTATTCTATTCCGTGCTGCGGAAGACCGTGTCGTTCAAACAACACGTTGGCCGCCCCGGCAATATCCTCGATGGTATGTACCAGGGTTCCGTCCAAATCAAATATGATTCCCTCCACCTTCATGTGCTTTTAGCTCAGCATGGTTTGTCCGCCCGTGACCATCACGGCCTGACCGGTTTCATACTCCTGGTCGATGACATATTTGATGGCTTTCACCACATCCTCCACCCGGCATCCACGGCCAGCGGGGACCAGGGATTCATAATGACGCTTGACATCTTCAATTGTTTTGGCGCTTTGAACCTTCCCTGCTTCCAGGTACTGTTTAAAGAGCCCCGTTTCGGGGTGTGACCAAAGGGGTCCCTCGAAATAATTTCCGGGACAAATGGCGTTCACCTTAATCCGATCGGGCATCAGGTCCATGGCAAAGGAATGGGTGAGCCCGATCCCTCCGAACTTACTGCCCGAGTAGGCAAAATTTTTCTTACTTCCCTCTACGCCAGACTTTGAGTTAATCTGGATAATATCTCCGAAGTAGCTGTCTGAAACAGCATTTTGTGCACGCATTACCGGAACCGCAGCCTTCACACAGTTATAATAACCATTGTAGTTAACCCTGGTCACAAAATCGAAAGTCTCAGGATCCATCTCATCCACGCCTCCTACTTTTAGCACACCAGCGTTGCTGATCATCACATCCAATCCGCTGAATTCAAGAACTGTCTCATAAACCGCTTCTCTTACCGACTCCAGGCTGCTTACATCGGTAAGTACGAAGTGCGACCTGTTGGCTACTGCCTGGGCATTCAACTCTGCGCTTAGTGCCAACCCGGCATCCGCATTGATATCCATAATCACCACATTAGCACCTTCCGAGAAAAGATTTCTTGCAAGCCCCTCTCCGTATCCCATGGCTCCACCAGTGATGGCAATTACCTTGTTAAGGAGCGGCTTGTTTATCTGGGGTGAGGCTAGGTTTTCGGACCGAAGCTCTCCCCTGCTGTCCAGGCGGACCGTGGCCAGCTTCTGCTCGATCCTGGTCCTATCGCTTGATAAGCCCAGCAGTCCCAGACCCTCGATAAAGATGTACTCACCAATATCCTGCTTTGAATGCTCAACATCCTTCAAGACCTGGTCCATTCCTCCTTTAAATACAGATACACTTCTTCCAAGGCGAACCGTAATCTTTTCCGGGTCAGTCTCTGAAAGCTGATCGATGGGAACAAAAATCCCGCATTTAAGGCTGTTGAAAGACATGATCATCCTCAGGGCAGGCACCAGTTTTAAAATGCTGTTCTTTTTTGCTTCCATAACTAGTTATCTCTAAGTGACGGATTATAGTTTCTGAAATAGTGGTAAAAGATGGCCTTCCCTAATTGCTCCATATCGTCTCGTGATTCCTGCTTGTATCCGACTCCTTCCCTGGCAACGTGGTACTGATGCGCTGCCACATAAGCGGCACCATTAAATGAGATCTCTTTGAGATCTTCATCCAGGGCAACATTATTTTTACAACTCACTTCTATGGGAATCATCTCAGATGTATTGTGCTCGGTACCAAAAGAGATCACAAATCCATGCTCGTAGAAATAACTTGCGTACTCTTTCAGTTTCCCGATCTGGTTCCTCAAAGGAATAAATTCGATGGAGTTAAAGCCCCGGCTCTGAAGCGACTTCAGCAACTGTTCCTTTCCATCTTCAAATTCAGTCATCTGAACACCGGCACCATCAAGTAACAAGGGATAGGTGGGAATCCCCCCTGCATCCCTGATGATCTCAAGGATCTCTTTCAGGGGAAGGAAGGCTTTTTCATCTTCGGGAACAAAGGCAGGAGCTCCTGATTTTAGCAATTTCGACCTCAATTCGTCTTCGGTCCCTGCAGTATCGGACCTTTTTTTTGATGAAGTCACACCTCCGAAAATCTTTTGCAAGATCTCATCATACTCCTCATCATTGGCTGCATGTTCATTCAGCTTTAAGCGCAGCATCTTGGCCACGTGCCGTTCACGCAGAAGATTCACAGCCAATGACTCCATGATCTCATCTTCCGAAATATGAAAACCCACACCCTGTTTTTTCAACCACGAGTTCAGCAAATCAATCATTTGAGAGACCTGCTTGTTGCTCTCTGCCACAACAAGTTGTAGTTGCTGCGCCTTCTCTTCGGATATGATATCAGGGAAAGCAAGTCCTTTGCCACTGATGTAGGTCCGGCCAGGATTGCCCGGATCATTGACCCTGATCCCGGCATCCTGGTCTGCTTTGCTGATCCCTACTAATTCAATGTTTAAAAGGGGAAAAAGGCCGTGATCAATACATTTTTCCATGAATTCGCCATAGCCATCAGTTACATAGAAATCGTTAATTCCCAGAACCCTGACTTCCTCGGCCACAGAAACCCTGACAGCTTCGGTCACACTTTCAAAAGCGCTGAAGGAATAGGGTGTATGAATGTGATTGTTGACTTTCATAGGGAATCCACTGCCCTCCTCTTTGTAGGCTTCAAGCAGTATGTCCCTTGCTGGGAATTGTTCTAAGAAACTCATTTTCTCCTTTTGCTTACAGTTTAAACGCCCATCCTGCTTCTGCGAAGCTGTTCACCGGCCGTATAGTTATTGGTAGTCTGGTGGCCCTTCAAGGGAAGTATTTTCTCATGAATTGCATCAAGCATCCAGCTCGCCTGCGGGAAGAAAAAGTCTTCCAGTTCATAAGCCGGTATGATCCAGTTGCGTGAACCAACTACTACGGGAGGAGCATCCAGGTCATCGAAACCAAGTTCAGTAATATTCTGAGCCATGTCCTTCAGGTAGGAACCTCTTTCACTGGCATCACTGACCAGTAAGATGCGGCCTGTTTTTTTCAATGACTTCAACACCAGGTCGTAGTTAAAGGGCACCAGCGAACGGGCATCGATGATCTCGGCCGACATCCCGTATTTTTCCTCCAACTCACCGGCTGCCTCCAGGGCCCTGTAAAGCGTGGCTCCTATGGTCAGGATGGTAATGTCTTTTCCTTCACGTTTCACGTCGGGTTCTCCAAAGGGAATCTCGTAGTATTCTTCAGGGACACCTTCTTTATGAAACTCTTCTCCAATACCATAGAGGCGTTGACTTTCAAAGTAGATCACGGGATCGGTGCCCTGCAGGGCAGTGTTCATCAATCCTTTGGCATCGTAGGGAGTAGCCGGGAAGACCACTTTGATACCGGGAATGTGTGCCACCAGGGAGGACCAGTCCTGGGAATGCTGTGCCCCGTATTTTGACCCCACAGATACACGAAGTACAACTGGCATTTTAATCAGGTTGCCACTCATGGCCTGCCACTTGGGAAGCTGATTGAAAACCTCATCACCCGAGCGGCCCAGGAAGTCACAGTACATGATCTCCGGGATTACACGACCGCCACACATGCCATAACCAATGGCTGTTCCCACGATGGCTCCTTCAGAAATGGGAGAGTTGAACAGGCGGTGGTACGGAAGGGCTTCAGTAAGTCCGCGGTAGACCGCGAAGGCCCCTCCCCAGTCACGGTTCTCCTCCCCATACGCGACCAGGGTGGAATCCTTATAAAAACGGTGAGCCACGGCTTCAAAAATACCGTCGCGGAACTGGTATTGCTTCATACCCGAATGGGCTTTGCCATTCTCATCATAGGCATAGCGTTCTTTCCTGGCAATCTGCTTGACCCGTGGATTTTCCTCCAGGGTCATCAAAGTATCCAGTGGACCCTCTTCCATGGCATCCACCGATTCGTTTGAGAACATCATCTCCCCAATCAACTCAGGGTAAGAGACCAGGTCCATTCGTGGTGATAACTCATCATCAATGGAAAGCTTGAAAGATCCCATCAAAAGGTCATCGGTTTCTGTCTTGATCTCATCCAGAGTGGACTGATCAGCAATCCCTGAAGATATGAGTTCAAGTCCGTATGTGACAATTGAATCCACTGACTCCCATGCTTCGATTTCTTCTTTTGACCTGTAGGAGGATGAATCTGAAGGAGAGTGTCCACTGAATCTATAGGTAAGCACATCCAGGAAGACCGGACCACGTTTCTCTGCAAGTATCTGCATCTTTCTTTCATAGGCATCAATCACGGCCAGGGGGTTGTATCCATCCACTCGTTCGGTATGCATGTTTTCACGATTCACGGCAGCACCCACACGGGCAGCAATGGAATAGCCCATTGTCTCCCCACAAGTTTGTCCGCCCATCCCGTACTGGTTGTTCATGATGTTGAAGATGATGGGCAATCCGCCTTTCATGTCTCCTTCCCAAAGCTCCTGGTACTGGTCCATGGCAGAAAAAGTCATTCCTTCCCAGACCGGACCGCAACCCAATGAAGCATCCCCGATATTGGCAACCACGATCCCCGGCTTCCTGTTCACCTTTTTATAGAGCGCTGCTCCCACTGCTATATCTCCTGAGCCACCTACAATTGCATTGTTGGGATAAATTCCGAATGGTGTAAAGAAAGCATGCATGGAACCACCCAGTCCTTTGTTAATTCCCGTTTCACGGGCAAATATTTCTGCCAGGGTACCATAGATAAGGAATTTGTGAGCCAGTGATTTCATGTCGCCTTTATGTCCCTTCTCCACGATGGAAAGGATCCGGCCATCAAAGAAATCCTTCATAATATTATAGAGGGTATCGTCATCCAGTTTCTGAATGGCTGACAGGCCCTTGGCCAGAATCTCACCATGAGAACGGTGCGAGCCGAAAATATAGTCGTCTATATCAAGCTTGTATGCCATCCCAACTGCTGCGGCTTCCTGTCCGATGGAGAGGTGAGCCGGACCGGGATGAGAATAAGGGATTCCTTTGTATTCATCCTTGGTTTTGATCAGGTTCAACATGGTTTCAAATTCCCTGATGATCAGCATATCCCGATAGATCCTCACCAGGTCGTCCTTCGAAAAGCGGCTTAGCTCTTCCTTCACACTAAGGTTATAGGTATTAACCGGAATGGATCCCAGGTCAAGGCTAGCCGATTTTCTAACATTCGCCGGATTGATAAATTGTTTTTTTGGCATTTTATTAGTCTGTAAAGTTTATAAAGTCTGTAATGTCGAAAGAAAAAATATTATAATAAGTCGCTTGAGAGCTGTTCTACCTGGTTCTTGATCTCGGCCAGGAACTGTGTAGCCGGTCCGCCGTCAATTGCCCTGTGATCGTAAGTGAGAGAAAGTCCGATAAATGGCTGGAACCCGAATGAGCCATCAGCCAGGGTCGTGGGTCTTTGTACAATGGTATTAACCCCCAGGATGGCTACCTGCGGCAGGTTGATTACCGGGGTAAACATCTCCACCCCATAATTGCCCAGGTTGGAGATGGTAAATGTGGCTGCTTCCGGAGCCAGCAAATCGGGTGAAACATTCCCGCCACGGGCGGCCTCCACCACTCCTTTCAGCTGGGATGATAAGCCGGGAAGGGAAAGGTCATCGGCATTCAGGAGGGCAGGAACAAGCAATCCGCGTTCGGTATCGACTGCAAGTCCCATATTTACCTTGTTGAAGAGCCTGATCTTCCCATCAATGAACTGGGCGTTGGCTTCGGGGTGGATTTTAAGTGCCCTGATCACGGCATAAACCACCATGTCATTCAGGGTGATATTATAGGAATAGCCCTCCTTGACCCTACTTTTTACTTCATTTCTTAGCTGAAGCATCTTCGATGCATTGGCTCCCATATGGTGGGTCAGCTGGGCTGAATTTTGAAGAGAGTTGTACATGGCATTTGCAATGATTTTCCTGACATTAGAGAGTGGAATATCTGTATAATCGCCAGTAGCAACAATTGCGGCCGGGCTTTTGACATTTGCACCTGCAACTGATGATGATTCCACCAGGTCTTTGGAGCTAATCTTTCCAAAGGGAGTTTTCCCCCTTGGTGGAACTGCAAGCCCCTCACCTTCAAGTTTCTTCTGAGCAAGCGGGGTCAGGCGCTTTCCCGATTTAATTTCTTCGAGGACATCCCTTTCAATGATCCTGCCACCGGGTCCGCTTCCCGCGATACCTTCAAGTATGACCCGCTTTTCCGCAGCCAGCTTCCGGGCCCTGGGAGAAACTCCAACGCTTCCAATTCCGGAAGCTGCAAGTACCTGATCGGCTTCCACCTGAACTACGGATACATCCTCTTCCGCCTGATCAGACGATTCGGGGAGCACCTTTTCAGTTTCACTGTTCCCTGCAGCACCCTCGGGACGAAACTCATCCACCGGCTCCCCCGCAGCGCCAATAACGGCTACATTGACCAGAACAGGAACTTCATCCCCCCCTTCGTAAAAACAGGCAAGGAGAACACCATCTGCCGGGGCCTCCTCTTCAAAAGAAGCCTTGTCCGTTTCATAGGCAAAAATCAAGTCTCCCGCTGAAACTTTATCTCCAATATTCTTATACCATTCCGTGAGTATGCAACTCTCAACGGATTGCCCTTGTCTAGGCATTTTAATCGCAGTAGCCATTATCTTGTTTTAGGTGAAATACATGAGTTGAAAATTGAAAATTACAAGGTAGATAAAGTCCTTTTACCACACTATTACCACGCTCTTACAACACTCTTACTTGTCTATACAAGCGCAAAGATAGTAATATTTCTTCGAATTACAATATCCTCCTACCCTTCCTTATGCTACTCATCTTCAGTTTGTTATGAATCATTAAGTGAAATCTGAAGAAATCTTCATCTTTTCTTAAAAAAACAGGAAGAAAGTATTATTGGATATTCCCCTGCCTGAGAGTAAACCATTGAATGAAACTTACCCCATTAATCAGAGCATCTTTTTCAGCCGCAGCAGACCAAGCAAAAAGCCAAAGGAAATTCACACGAGTTCCGGATTTTGGAAAATCGCTGCCCTGGTGGATATAAGAGAAAGACCTGATTATTACAAAAAATTCATCTTGTCATTACAAGTAGTTAATTATTTTCATATATTTGAAAAGAAAAAATATCATGCATGTACAGATTTATTATTTATATAGTGTATTGAAATATATAATTCAGTTAAGATTGGCCCACTAAAAACCTCGTATTATTATATATATGTAATAACAACTATCATTTTATCAATTCAACAACCCTTAACAAGTGCTAACTAAACTAATCTGTAAAAACTAAAAGAAATGGATGTATTCAAACTTAAAATGAAAAATCCACTAATCTTGCTTGTATTGATTGTCATTCAAATGAATTTTTCAATTGCATTTTCTCAATCCTTGCAGGACTATGAAATCACAGGAACTATTTCAGATAACAGTGGCCCTCTGATTGGTGTATCTGTAAAAATCAAAGACTCTAATACCGGAACCATCACCGATGTAAATGGATTTTACGCTATCAAGGTAAGTCCTGAAGCTACAACACTGGTATTTTCTTTTGTGGGTATGAAAACCACGGAAGTTGCTATTGAAGAAAGAACCCAGGTTGATGTGACCATGGAGTTCGATGCATATGGACTGGACGAACTGGTTGTTGTAGGTTATGGCACTCAAAAGAAAAAGAGCCTGACAGGAGCCATTTCAGTCATCGATGATGATGCTATTACAACTACAACCGCAACAAGTCTGGCTCAAAAACTTCAAGGGAAAGTTGCCGGTTTAAATATTCGCCAGACTACGGGAGAGCCGGGAATGTATTCAAACTCAATAAATATTCGGGGTTTTGGAGAACCTTTATATGTTATCGATGGCATTGTCAGAGGTGGATCTGCAGATTTTCAAAGGCTTAACGCAGATGATATTGAAAGTATATCTGTGCTAAAGGATGCATCTGCTGCAATTTACGGATTAAATGCAGCCAACGGTGTGATCATTGTGACTACGAAAAAAGGAGTAGAAGGTAAAGCGAAATTCAGATTTAGCAGTATTCTTGGATGGTCTTCTCCTACCGATATACCGGAAATGGCCAATGCTTTCGAATATTATACGATGCGTAATGATGCTGAAGTGAATGGAAGCCGGGCACCATTTATTACACAGGAAGAACTTGCACTCTGGGAGGCAGGAGGTCCGGGATATGAAAGCACCGATTGGTCCGATGAAACGCTGCTAAGTTCCTCTTTCCGGCAGGAGTATAGCTTATCTGCCGAAGGAGGCTCAGATAAAGTTACTTATTACATTAATATGGGGCTTATTGATGATGGAGGGCTTCTTAGAAGCCAGGATATTTACTACCGGAAATTCAATTTCAGATCCAATGTTTCAGCAAAACTTACTGATAATATCACTGCAACTGTAAATATTGCGGGATTTGTAGATGAGAGAGGAAGCCCGGCTGATGGTATTTTTAATATATGGAGGGGTACAGTCTCCAGTCTTCCCAACAAAGCGGTTTATGCCAATGACAACACCAAGTACCTGCACCGTGTACAAGATGGACAGGCCATGAACCCAGTGGCTATTGGCCAGAGTGATTTAGCTGGTTATACTATAAATGAGGATAAGGTATTTCAGACTTCTTTTGATTTAGCATGGGAAGTCCCCTTTGTTAAGGGTCTTGTAATCAAGGGGGTTGCCGCATACGACCAGAGATTTTATCAGGGTAAAGGTGTAAGGACAGATTATGAGTTGTATGATTACAGTGTAGATGATGACACTTATCTGTCTACTGCTTTTAATACACCGGCATCCATTAATAATGCTTATAACAACTCGCATTACCTGACACTACAGGCTCATGCGATCTACAAAACCACTCTTGGAGATAATCACAACCTTGGAGCCACACTGGTTTATGAACAAAGGGACCAGGCGGGGAGACATGCTGGAATTCTAAAGTATTATGATTTTTTCACCAATGCCCAGATAGATCAGGCCGGTGAAACGAATGCAGCCTCCAGTGGAAATGAATGGCAAGTCAGGAATATGTCATATCTGGGACGGCTAAATTATGATTACATGGGTAAATATCTTCTGGAATTTGCAGCAAGATATGATGGCACCTATCGTTATCATCCGGATCGCAGATGGGGATTTTTCCCTGTTGTTACCGGTGGATGGAGAATCTCCGATGAAAATTTCATTAAAGACAACATCTCATGGATATCTAACCTGAAAATCAGAGGTTCTTATGGAATTATTGGTCAGGATGCAGGTGCACCTTTCCAGTATGTCCAGGCTTTCTCCACTTCCGGAGGCGGAACATATGAATTTACAGAAGGAACTCTAACCAATGGCGCCGCCGCCCCTGTGATCGTGAACGAAGAACTTACCTGGATGGAATCCAACATCAAGGATATTGGTATCGATATGGGGTTCTTCAACAACCAACTTACCATTACAGCCGATGTATACCAGAGGGACCGAACCGGGCTGCTTGCCTATAGAAATGTCACGCTGCCCAATACCTTTGGAGGATCTTTACCGCAGGAAAATCTGAACAGCGACCGTGTCAGGGGAATGGAGTTCTCTTTTACACACAACAACACCATTGGCCAATTCAGATACAGCATAACTGGTAACGTCAATATTGCCCGTACAATGAATGTGTATGTTGAGTCAGCTCCTTTTCAAAGCAGTTGGGCAGAATACAGAGCAGGTAGTACACGTGCTGCAGGGTCTGTTGAGTCAATGGCTCCCAACCGTTGGAATGACATTGTCTGGACCTACAACAGACTTGGGCAATTTCAAACCGAAGAAGAGATCCTAATGGCACCCATTCAGAATGGAGCGCTTGGTAACCTGAGAGAAATTCCCGGAGACTTCAAATATGAAGATGTGAACGGTGATGGGGTTATCGATGGCAACGATATGGTTCCCAATGCATTTAATGAAAGTCCGAAAACCAATTATGGATTAACATTTGATGCAGGCTGGAAAGGTTTTGATTTTAGTTTTCTGCTACAAGGAGCTGCTAACTTCACTGCCAGGTACTCTCATGCCTATACAACCATGTTCTGGCAGGAAGGTAATACACCTGCTTATTTTATGGACAGATGGCATTTGTCTGACCCATATGATCCGGAGAGTGAGTGGATAGAGGGTGAATGGCCAGCAACGCGTATTGGTGTAAATTTAGGTATGTTATATGCCGAAAGTGATGCATGGAGGCGATCGGCATCTTATCTTCGTATCAAGAATATTGAGTTAGGATACTCAATCAATAATGCAGCTCTTAATAAAATCGGCCTTCGAAATGTCAGGGCGTTTATCAACATTAACAACGTCTACACATTTGCTGATCCTTTTATTAAACCTTTTGATCCGGAATCGATTTCAGGAATTGGCTGGACTTATCCGATCATGAGGACATTTAACCTGGGTATCAATATAGATTTTTAAATATACCAGATATGAAACTATATAGAAATATAATATTAATTGCTCTATTGGGCTTGATTGCCTGCAACGATGACTTTTTGAATCTGGAGCCAACTGACAAAGTAAGTGCAGATGCATTATTCTCCAGCCCTGAAGGTGTAAAGGTTTTTATGGCAGGCTTATACTATCAGATGCCTCTTGAAGATTTTAACTGGACACCTGATCATGGTTTCAGTTGGAACACCGGCGATGCCAACAATGCAGGGATGTTCCCCATTGTCATTACTGATGATGGCATCGGATCTGAACATCAGTCCATTACTTCTCGTGGTGGATACGACTTCGCCTGGTGGGAACGGGGGTACAAACTGAACAGAGACATCAATCTTCTGTTTCAGGTGATCCCTGAACTGGATGTTGAACAGAAGGAAAAGGATGCCCTGTATGGGGAAGCTTCTTTTATGCGTGCCTATGTATACTTTGAATTGGCAAAGTTATATGGTGGCGTTCCCATTATTACAACAATTGCTCCTGTAGATGCCACTGAAGAAGAGCTTAATGTTCCCCGAAGTACTGAAAAGGAGACCTGGGATTTTGTATTGGCCACATGTGATACTGCGGCCATGTTGCTTGATGCAGGAGACGGAAGCAGAAGAAGAGGTACAAAGTATGTTTCACTGGCCTTAAAATCCAGGGCCGCTTTGCATGCTGCTTCAGTAGCTAAATATTGGGATCAGTCTCCATTATCAGGAGATGCTGTTGATGCAGCTTTGGTGGGAATGGATCCATCTGTGGCTGCAGGATATTATGCTCAATGTATCAGTGCATCGGAGGAGATTATGAATGATGGTCCATTTTCTCTTTTTCACCCATCACCTGCAAGTGTAGAAGAGGCGACTGAGAATTACAGGCAAATGTTTGAAAATCCCAATCGCGCGACGGGTGAAGTAATATTTATAAGAGGATATACGCTTCAGGGAGTGGATCTGGGCAGCAACCAGGATAACTGGGGAAACCCGGCTCAGACTGCTGGTGCCTGGCCCCACCCGGGACGCTTTTGTCCGACTTTGGATTTGGCGGACATCTATGAAAATTACTCGGATCCGGGTCAGAGTGCACCTATCATTACAACAGTCGATGGTGATGTTGAGAATTACGACGGCTATGATCCCAGTAGAACCTATTTAGAATTTGATCATCCCAGCGATATTTTTGCTGATAAGGATGCGCGCCTGGGCGCTACAGTTTTACTTCCTGGTTCCATATGGAAAGATGTGGAAATTGTGATTCAGGGGGCATATATTCTACCCGATGGTTCGCCGATAGGTCATATTGAACTTAATAATGCACCTGTAGTCGGAAGCCCTGCTAATTTTGAAGTGGATGGGAGTACTTATTATCTCTACGGTGGCTCAACTCCAAAATTGTATTCCGGATTTAGCTCAGTTGGAGGTAACATGACAAGAACCGGATTTGGTTTTAGAAAGTTTCTCGATTCAGAATATGTTCCTATTCTCGGATGGAATTATTCAACAACCGACTGGATAGATTTCCGTTATGCTGAAATACTACTAAACTATGCTGAGGCCGTTGTGGAAAGCGGAACTGGTGATGCTACTGTAGCAGCACAAGGGATAAATGCTCTGCGGCACCGGGCAGCACATCAGGGAGATGTTCCCCTGACGCTGGAAAATGTACTTCGTGAAAGAAGAGTAGAAATGGCTTTTGAGAATAAGAGATATTGGGACCTTATCAGGAGAAGGGAATATCATACAGCGTTTTTCGATACCTACAGGCACGCCCTGGTACCGGTACATGACTTGAGAAGTATGAAGTATATTTTTGTAAGAAGAGACTGTCATAATACGCAACCCATGACTTTTGATGATGCCTGGTACTATAAAACCATACCGGGTACAGGAGCAAATGGTTTAACCCAGAATCCTCAGTATTAATCATCTAAATTAGATAAGATGAAAGCAATTAAATTATATATGATAGCATTACTCGGTTTACTGCTTAGTTCCTGTGAACTGGATAATTATGACGGACCTGATGCTAAATTTTTTGGCAGCATCATTGACACTGGTACAAATGAAGCAATTCCACAGGATCTCATTCAGGGATCTGTGATTGATTACACGGAGCATGGCTTTGAAAATCCTCAGATTCAACAGCTTAGATTCAAAGCGGATGGTACTTTCCGTAATAACCTGATGTTTTCAGGGACCTACGATGTTCAGGCTGTGCGTGGTAATTTCATGGAGGTTCCGATAGAAACCATTGAAATAAATGGTGATACGGAGCATAATTTTATGACACTGCCCTACATACGGGTAACTGAAGTAAGTATGGCTCTGAATGCAGACAGCAGCAGGCTGATAGCAACCTTCAAACTTGAGCAGCTCGTTCCGGAACCGGTAAAGTCCATGATGCTGGTAGCAGATTTGAATCCTTCGGTTGGAGTGGGAATTCGTTCGGCAACCCAGGGAGCTAACGTGGGTCGTGTTGTTGATCCTGATGAAGTATTTACAATAGAGCTGAAAACTAAATCATTGGAAAAGGGAAAGGAATATTTCTTCAGGGTATGTGCTTTAATTGATGTTCCTGAAGCCAAGTATAACTTTTGTACAGCTGTAAAAGTAGGCATCTAAGCAGGTATATTATAATTCAATAAAATCAGCCCTGTATGAATATTCATGCAGGGCTGATGAATATATTGATGTCAAATTTCCACTCTAGTTCTAACTCCAAAACTAAAACGAAATGGATGCATTCAAATCCAAAATGAAATCTCCACTGATTTTTCTTGTGCTAATTTTGGCTCAAATGAGTTTTTCCTTTGCTTATTCTCAAGCTATACAAGACTATGAAATTACAGGGACCATTTCAGATAACAGTGGTCCTCTGATTGGTGTATCTGTTAAAGTCAAAGACTCCAATACCGGGACAATCACTGATGCAAATGGAATGTATTCAATTATGATTGAACCTGAAGCTACAACACTGGTATTTTCTTTCGTAGGTATGAAAACTGTTGAAGTTGACATTGAGGAACATACCCTTATTGATTTGACGATGGAAGTTGATGCCTATGGACTTGAGGAGGTGATCGCCGTGGGATATGGTTCTCAAAAGAAGAAGAGCCTGACCGGAGCCATATCAAGTATTGATGACGAGGACATTCAAACGACAACAGCAACAAGTCTTGCCCAAAAGCTTTCCGGGAAGGTTTCCGGATTAAATATTCGTCAGAATACGGGGGAACCCGGAGCTTTTTCCAACTCGATAAATATCCGGGGCTTTGGAGAACCCTTATACGTGATAGACGGAATCGTCAGAGGAGGATCTGCAGATTTTCAAAGGCTTAATGCAGATGATATTGAAAGCATTTCTGTATTGAAAGATGCCTCATCTGCAATTTACGGATTAAATGCTGCCAACGGGGTGATTATCGTAAGCACGAAAAAAGGGGGACAGGGCAAAACGAAATTTGTATTCAGCAGCACGATTGGTTTCTCCTCCCCCACTGATATTCCTGAGCTTGCAAATGCAGCTCAATATTATGAAATGCGCAATGATGCCAATATAAATGTCGGAATGGAACCCTTCATCTCACAGGAAGAACTTGAAAAATGGAAAGCAGGAGGACCTGGTTATGAAAGCACCAACTGGGCTGATGAGACTTTTCTAAATCGCTCGATTCGTCATGAGCATAGTTTGTCAGCCGAAGGGGGTACAGAAAAGGTATCCTATTATTTAAATTTCGGCATGGTGAAAGACGGGGGAATTCTGCAGAGTGGTGATATACATTACAACAAGTTTAATTTCAGATCAAACGTGTCAGCAAAACTGACAGAGAACATTACAGCAAACATAAATATTTCAGGTTTCACAGATAAGAGAGAATCTCCGGTTGACGGGATTTTTTCAATATGGAGAGGAACCGTTTCCATCCTGCCCATTCATTCGGTTTATGCCAATGATAATACCAATTACCTTCACAGGGTTCAGGACGGGCAAGCCATGAATCCCGTGGCCATTGCACAGAGCGATTTGACAGGATATACCATCAATGAAGACAGGGTGTTTCAGACTTCCTTTGACCTGAGCTATAAAGTACCCTTTGTTAAGGGGCTGGAATTCAAAGCAGTGGCTGCCTATGACCCGAGGTTTCATCAGAGTAAAGGAGTAAGTACAGATTACGAGTTATTTGATTATAAAGTTGAAGATGATACCTACATGCCCACTGCATTTAATGAACCGGCTTCAATTTATAACCTTTACAACAACTCCAGTTTGCTCACGCTTCAGGCCATGGGGATTTATAAAACAAGCATCGCAGAAAAGCATCATATCGGAGCCACGCTGGTATACGAACAAAGGGAAGAATCCGGAAGGTATGCAGGAATCAACAAATACTATGAATTCTTTACAAATGCTCAGATTGACCAGGCCGGAGAAGAGAATGCTGCTTCAAATGGGAATGAATGGCAAATAAGGAACATGTCTTATCTCGGACGATTGAATTATGATTACCTGGGCAGATACCTTATTGAATTTGCAGCAAGGTATGATGGTTCATACCGCTACCACCCGGATCGCAGATGGGGGTTCTTTCCAGTGGTTTCAGGTGGATGGAGAATTTCGGAGGAGAACTTCATAAAAGATAACATTTCCTGGGTAGCCAATATAAAGATCAGGGCTTCGTATGGCATTATTGGTCAGGATGCGGGAGCTCCCTTCCAGTACGTGCAGGCTTTTTCAACAACAGGCGGGGATGTCTGGGAATTTACAGAGGGAAAGTATACAAACGGAGCAGCTTTCCCGACTATTGTAAACGATGAACTTACATGGATGGAATCCACGATCAGTGACATAGGTGTCGATCTGGGATTTTTCAACAACAAACTCTCTTTTGTTGCCGATGTATACCAAAGAGACCGGACCGGCTTGCTCGCTTATCGGAATGTGACTGTTCCAAATACATTTGGGGGTTCATTACCCCAGGAAAATCTGAATAGTGACAGGGTCAGAGGCCTTGAGTTTTCTTTTAATCACAGCAACCAGGTAGGTCAATTCACTTATAGTCTCTCCGGAAACGTAAATTTCGCCCGGACGATGAACGTGTATGTTGAATCGACTCCTTTTCAAAGCAGCTGGGAAGAGTACAGGGCAGGAAGCTCCAACCGGTGGAATGATATCGTGTGGATGTACAACAGGATTGGACAATTCCAATCGGAAGAGGATGTCACCTATGCACCTGTACAAAATGGAGATCTTGGCAACCAAAGGGAACTTCCAGGGGATTTCAAGTATGAAGACTTAAATGGTGATGGAGTAATCGATGGAAATGATGCAAGTCCTCAGGCATATAATGAAAATCCAAAAACATACTTTGGATTAAACATTAACGGAGCCTGGAAAGGATTTGATCTCAATCTTCTCTTTCAGGGTGCAGCAAATTATACGGCAAGATATACGCATGCGTACTCAACCATGTTCTGGGACGAAGGTAATTTACCGGCCTATTTCATGGACAGATGGCACCATCAAGATCCTTATAATCCTGATAGTGAATGGGTATCCGGAGAATGGCCTGCTTCACGCATCGTAGAGAATTCAGGCATGCTATACGCGGAAAGTGACGCGTGGAGAAGAGATGCTTCTTACGTGCGTTTTAAGAATCTAGAACTGGGGTATACCTTCAATAAAACAAAAATTCAACAAATAGGATTTAATTATATACGGGTTTACATCAGTATTAACAATGTTTTCACATGGGCTGATGAGTACATAAAACCTTTTGATCCTGAATCCATTGCAGGATCGTTCTCTGCCGGATGGACTTATCCCATCATGCGGACTTTTAACATAGGTATAAATGTGAGTTTCTAATTTATCTAAGATGAGATTTCAATCTATATTAATAATTGCTTTATTGAGTATGGCTGGCTGCAACGATGACTTTTTGGATCTGGAGCCCACTGATAAAATAAGTGCTGATGCTATATTTTCCAGTCCCGATGGAATTAATGCACTTATGGCAAATCTTTATGCACATGCCCCTATTGAAGACTTTAATTCTGTCTCAACCTTTGGATTGAGTTGGAATTCGCCCTGGCCAAACCAAGCCGGATGGTATCCTTTTATTATGACCGATGATGCTGTCGGATCTCAGCATCAGGGCATTATAGGGTGGGAAGGAACAGACTTCCCTTGGTGT
>JAOZLK010000306.1 GCA_029934875.1 Bacteroidales bacterium
ACCTCATCAATCCTCAGGAGATCAGGGGCATCAGGGAAGCTGGTCCGGATTTCCGTAAGAGGCGAGCGGGAGGTGTCAGTAGGATTTATAGCCTCAACATAGTACCTATAGACAGTATCGTAGCTCACACCATGGTGAGGGAAAGTGAGGGTGTTGGGATTAACAAAGCCCATATCTTCCATTTCGCCCCCTGCTAATCCACCGTATATTATGTATCCGGAAATTTTCCCATCCCATCCCACATAGCCGGTCCAGTTGATGATATTGGTGCGTGAGCAAGGATCGAACTCCAGGCTAAGCTCTATGGCGCTGTGTGCATTGTCCCCGATCAGACTCTCACGACTGCCGCTACCATCAAGTGTATCCTCGGCAGTAACCGAATAGGAAAGATTCTCAAGACCGCTGGTCATGTGGCGATATTGCAAGGTTTCAGAGTCGAATGTAAAGATCTTCGTTCCGGTCCCATTATTCATTCTGTACAGGTGGTATAAATCAACTTCCGGGTCCTCACTGGCTTCCCATTGGATCAATACAGCACTGGTGGCATGCTCAACAGTAACACGAATGAGATTCGGAGTGTCAGGAGCACTCCCCTGAGCCAGGGCCATGACTGGAAAAATGAGCAGAAAGGAGACCAGCAGGATAAGGTCCCGGATCACTCTTTTATCTATTTGAAAACCAGTCATAATATTCTATAACGAAACTGTGCTCTGCATATTATTTTCCTTCAACAGTACAAAGATAAAACATTCTATTTCCATAAGTTGTTTTGAACTGCTGAGTAAAATGTTAATTTTGTCATGCAATGCCGGAAAAGGATTTCGTATCACAGCTTAATAATTTCAAAATCAAGTACTTGAAGGGTCACAGCTTTCTCTACATCATGGCTGCGATTGTGGGCCTTGGTGTAGGTCTTGCAGCTGTGATTATCAAGAACCTGGTGCACTTTATACGTGCAGCACTTGAAAATGGTTTCCAGGGCGAGTATTCCAAGTATTATATCTTCATTTTGCCGCTTGTCGGAATCACCCTTGCGGTGCTATATATTAAGTACATCAACAAGCGACCGGTTGGCCACGGAATCCCCGGTGTTTTGTTTGCCATTTCAAAGAATAACGGGATTGTGCGTTCGCATAATCTTTACTCAAGTATTATCACCAGTGCCCTGACAGTTGGTTTTGGGGGCTCAGTTGGATTGGAGGGGCCTACAGTGGCTACAGGCGGAGCAGTTGGTTCCAACCTGGGCAGGGCACTTAAACTGAGCTATAAAGAAACCACGCTGCTAATCTCATGCGCCTGTGCCGGTGCACTTTCAGCCATTTTCAAGGCACCCATTGCAGGAATTGTTTTTGCCCTGGAGGTAATCATGCTGGATATGACCATGTATGCCGTAATTCCGCTATTGATTTCCTCGGCCACAGCGGCTCTCACTTCCTACCTGTTCCTGGGACAGAATGTCTTGTATTCTTTCCAGGTTACAGAAGCATTCAAAATGGGGCATCTCCACTGGTACCTGATACTGGGAGTTGTAGTGGGCCTCTTATCGGTATATTTCACAAAGACCTATATCTATATTATGGGCATCTTTGATAAGATTGGAGAGGCCTGGAAAAAAATTCTTATTGCCGGGGGGCTTCTCGGAGTGATCATTCTTTTTTTTCCGGCTCTTTACGGGGAGGGTTACGAGATTGTGAACATGGGACTCAGGGGGGAGTATCTTCACCTTCTGGATGGCACTTTTTTCGAAGGATGGAAGGATACTTTTGTGCTGGCGGCCTTTTATGTTCTTTTGGTGATCGGCATCAAGGCGGTTGCCACCTCCCTAACCTTTGCGGCAGGAGGAATAGGTGGAATTTTCGCCCCCTCGCTTTTCATGGGGGCAAATACAGGGCTACTCTTTGGAGTGCTTTTGAACCAGTTGGGAATTGATGTCTCAGTAAGCAACATGGCACTTGTGGGTATGGCAAGTATGATTGCAGGAGTGGTGCATGCGCCCCTGACAGCCATTTTCCTGATTGCCGAGATAACCGGTGGTTATGAACTCTTTTTTCCTCTTATGCTGGCTTCAACCATCGCCTATGGGACCACCCGGACCTTCGTGAAGAATTCGGTATATACGGTACAGCTGGCTAAACGGGGTGAGCTGATGACCCACCATAAGGATCGGAATATCCTCCTGATGATGAAGGTTTCAGAGCTTATAGAGACCGATTTTATTCCGGTGAATGCCGACAGTACTCTGCGCGACCTGGTACAGGTAATTACAAAATCCCATCGTAATATATTTCCTGTTCTTGATGAAGAAAATAACATGCAAGGGATTGTGAAACTGGATGATATTCGCAACATCATGTTTAATCAGGAAATGTATGATACAACCAGGATAAGAGACCTGATGATTACACCGGAATGGACCATTCAGACCACGGATCCCATGGAGGCAGTGGCGCGGCAGTTCTCTGAAAGCGGTCGTTATAATCTGCCTGTACTGAAAAATGGTAAATACCTGGGATTTGTCTCCAGGGCGCGGGTCTTTTCCTCCTACAGGGAGATGCTCAAGCATTTCTCGGATGATTAGGGGATGTATTTCGCAAGTGTATCCCGATTTTGGCGTGCCCGGCTATGCAGGAAGTTGGCCGGTCGATTTTAAAATAATTCTAAATACTCGTTCACAGGGTTTTTCAACAAACATCGACTCGATTATTTCTTATGTTTGTGACAACACAAACTAAAGTTAACTATGCCCAGTTTTGTAATCAATGATAAGTGCGATGGCTGTAAAGCGCAAGATAAAACAGCATGCCAGTATATTTGCCCTAACGACCTTATGGTTCTTGATAAAGAGAAGAACAAGGCCTACAACAGGGCTGTGGATATGTGCTGGGAGTGCTACAGCTGTGTAAAAATATGTCCCACCCAGGCCATAGAAATACGGGGTTATGCCGATTTCATGCCCCTGGGAGGAGTGGTCCAGCCCCTGAGAAGTACTGATGCCATTATGTGGACAGTGAAATTTCGTAATAAGAAGGTGAAAAGATTCAAGTTTCCTATCCGGACAACTCCTGAAGGAAGCATTGAGCCCGATGCCGGATTCTCTACCGGATCGGATGATCTTAAATCGCCGGTTCTGAGAACTGAGCCCGACTCCCTTTAATCAAAAAACAAAAGTAATGAACACAGATAGTTTTGAAACGGTCATTGTGGAGACCGACCTATTGGTACTGGGAGGTGGAATGGCAGCCTGCGGGGCAGCCTATGAAGCATCCCACTGGGCAAAAAAACACAATCAGCGAGTTTGCGTCGTAGATAAGGCGGCCATGGAGCGGAGTGGGGCAGTGGCCATGGGCCTGTCAGCCATCAATCTTTACCTGGGCCTGAGCAAGGGGAATAATACCGTGGAGGACTACGTCAGCTACGTGAAGAACGACCTGATGGGAATTACCCGTAAGGACCTGGTTTCCAATATTGCCCGTCATGTTGACTCTTCGGTTCACCTCTTCGAGAAATGGGGCTTACCCATCTGGAAGGACGACGAGGGTAACTACGTGAATGAAGGGCGTTGGCAAATTATGATTCACGGTGAGTCCTATAAAAATATTGTATCGGAAGCCGCTAAAAGCGCTCTTAAAGAACTGGGAGAGAACGGGAGCTATTATGAGCGTATCTTCATTACCGAACCAGTGATGTTTGGTGAGCGCTGCGTGGGTGCCGTAGGTTTCAGTGTACGTGAAAATAAATTTTATGTATTCAAGGCCAAAGCCGTACTGGATGTGATGGGTGGTGCGGTCCATGTTTTCAGGCCCCGTTCAGTGGGTGAAGGACTTGGAAGATCGTGGTACCCGCCTTTTAACTCTGGTGCAAGCACCTATTTTACACTGAAGTCGGGTGCTGAAATGACCTGTCAGGAAGTGCGTTTTGTTCCGGTTCGCTTCAAGGACTCTTATGGTCCCGTTGGGGCCTGGTTCCTGCTCTTTAAATCGAAGGCCACCAATGCCAAAGGAGAAGATTATATGGAAACCCGGGCCTCAGAACTTGAGAATTGGGCACCCTATGGAACTGCCAAGCCAACTCCGACCAACCTGCGAAATTATCTGATGTTGCAGGAACTGGAGGAGGGCAATGGTCCCATCTACATGAGGACCGATGAGGCCATTCAGAAACTGGTTGCTGAAATACCTGATGAGAAGGAAGCTAAAAGGAAGATGAAGGAGCTTGAGTCGGAGGCCTGGGAAGACTTCCTGGATATGACCGTAAGTCAGGCACTTAACTGGGCTTCTCACAACATCATGCCCGAAGAGTCTCCTTCCGAAATATCGGCCACCGAACCTTACTTTATCAGTTCCCATTCCGGAGCCTCTGGTGCCTGGATTAGCGGCCCCAGCGACCTTGCACCCGGTGAACATCACTGGGGTTATGACAATATGACCACTGTAAAGGGACTGTTTGCTGCGGGAGATGCTTCTGGAGCTTCTTCCCATAAGTTTTCCTCCGGATCATTTACTGAAGGCAGGATAGCCGGTAAGGCAGCCATTGCCTTTTGCCTTGATAATCCTGAGCCGGTGGATATTAGTGAAGAACAGATTGCTGAGCTCAAGGAAAAGGTTTTACAGCCCTTAAAAACCTTTGAAGAGCACAAGTCTTATGCAAACGACGAGGATGTAAATCCCAATTTTATTAAGCCTAAAATGTTCATGTTCCGCCTTCAGAAGATCATGGACGAATATGCGGGCGGAGCATCAGTTGGTTTCAAAACCTCTGAGGCCCTGCTTACAAAAGGACTGGAATACCTCGAGTATATGAAGGAGGATTCTGATAAGCTGGCTGCAAGTGACTTAAATGAGCTGATGAGGTGCTGGGAAAATGTGCATCGCATGTGGCAGGCAGAATCGCATATCCGTACGGGTCTTTTCCGTGAGGAGACACGCTGGCCGGGCTACTATTTCAGGACGGACCACCCCAGAATGAAAGCTGACTGGGAAGTATTTGCCAATTGCAAATGGGATCCTGAAACAGGGGAGTGGACCATGATCAAACGCGAAATCCTTTAGACTTTACAGACTTTAGTTTTTATGGCTTTACAGACATTGGTCATAGGTGGGGGAATCAGCGGAATCACCGCTGCAGTTGAGTTGGCCGACGCCGGTCAGGAGCTTATGCTGCTTGAGAAAGATGCTTACCTGGGAGGTCATGTGTCTCAATTTAACAACTATTTCCCAAAGCTTTGTCCACCCTCATGCGGACTGGAAATTAACTACAGGCGCATCAGGTCCAACCCCCGAATCACTTTCCGGACTGGAGCTGAAGTGAAAAGTATTGCTGGTGTTGACGGTGACTTCAGAGTGATTGTTGCTTTGAAAGCGGAGATGATTAATAACTCCTGCACCTCCTGTGGCTTATGCGCAGAAGTTTGCCCTGAAGAAAGACCCTTTAAGCTCGGCAGAACAAAGGGCGAAAAAGCTGCATATATAAATAACGGACTTTCCTTTCCGGCAAAATACAATATAGATTCAGAGGTTTGCAAGAAAGAGGCCTGCGGCAAGTGTCTGGAAGTTTGTGATTATGAAGCTATTCATCTGAATGCCCTTCCCACAGAGGTAGAGTTCCGGGCGGGAAAGATTATCCTTGCCACTGGCTGGTCCCCCTATGATGCTTCTCTGATTGAGAATTACAGCTATTCAGATGAAGCAGATGTGCTTACGAACTTGGAATTTGAACGGATTATGGCTGCCTGTGGAAGGGAGAACAAAAAGCTGGAGAGGCCATCAGATGGAAAGAGTCCTAAGCGGATTGCCTTTGTTCAATGTGCTGGTTCCAGGGATGAAAACCACCTTCCATATTGCTCAACTGTCTGCTGTTCAGCCTCGGTGAAACATGCCCTGAGCCTTGCCGAATCTTACCCGGAT
>JAOZLK010000307.1 GCA_029934875.1 Bacteroidales bacterium
CAGTGTAAACCTGGCGACCAGGAAGGTGAATATGAAACCCTATGCCACTTATGAAAGTACCTTTGGTTCCTTTAATACATACAGGAATGCCCTTTCGGCCGGAACCGGTCTGATCAAGGATCATTTCTCTTTTGATGTGAGGCTTTCGGATATGCATTCCGATGGCTACATTGACCGTTCATGGACCGATCTTAAATCGTGGTATGCTTCCGCAGCCTATTATGACACAAAAACTATGGTCAAGTTTATCACTTTCTCGGGAAGGGAGGAGCTATACCAGGCTTGGAGCGGAGTTCCATCTTATTTGCTGGAGAGTGATCGCACCTACAATGAACTGGGAGCTTACACCGATGCCTTTGGTAATCAAGCCTACTACGACAATCAGGTGGATAACTATACCCAACAGCACTATCAGCTGCATCTGAGTCATGAATTTTCTCCGCTCTTGCATGCCACTGCCGCCCTTCATTACACCAGGGGATATGGCTACTATGAACAGTATAAGGAGGATGAAACACTTTCTGATTACCAGCTGGATGATGTGGTCATTGGAGGAGAAACCATCTCTGAGAGTGATTTGATTCGCCGGAAATGGCTGGACAATGATTTTTACGGTGTGGTGGCCAGTCTGAATTATGAAAAGGGAATTCTTTCAAGCGTCCTGGGGGGCGGATGGAACCGCTATGACGGGGATCACTATGGCACAGTTATCTGGGCCCGCTTTCCGGGTGAGTCAGAGATTCGTCACCGCTGGTATGAGAACAGGGGCTTAAAGACCGACTGGAACACCTACCTGAAGGCTACCCTTGAGGCAAGCGACAGGATTTCAGTTTTTGCGGACCTGCAGGTGAGGGGGATCAACTACTCCATAGAGGGGATAGATGATGACCTGAGGGATCTGGGGCAGTCGCATGACTACTTTTTTTTCAATCCCAAAGCAGGTCTGAACTACCAGGTCAACGAACAGCAGCGTGCCTACCTGGTGGTGGCCAGGGCTAACAGGGAACCCAATCGCGGTAATTTTGTGGATGCCGATCCTGCCGGTCCGGTCCCGGTACCCGAGACTTTGATGGATTATGAAGCCGGTTACGGTTTCCAGGGAAAAAGGGTGGTCTTCGATGCCAATCTCTACTATATGGATTATTACAAGCAGCTGGTGCTTACAGGAGAGATCAACGATGTGGGGAGTGCGGTAATGACCAATGTGGGAAGGAGTTACCGTGCAGGTATTGAACTGGCAGGCGGAATGGAAATTGCTTCCTGGCTGAGGTGGGATCTGAATGCCACCCTGAGTAGTAATAAGATTCTGAATTATGTGGCTTATGTGGACAACTGGGATTACTGGAGCGATCCGGAAAACGAACCCTACCAGGTGGAGGAGAACCTGGGCACCACAGATCTTTCCTTCTCCCCGGGGCTTATTCTGAACAGCAGGATTGCAGTGGAGCCCTTGAAAAACCTGCTCTTAAATCTATCTTCCAGGTATGTGGGCCAGCAGTTTGTGGACAATACCTCCTCAAGCCAGAGGATATTGAATCCCTATTTTATAAACGACCTTGGTATTTCCTATTCTTTCTTCCCGAAATTCCTCAAGGAGATCGCTCTGAATTTCCAGATAATGAATCTGTTTAATGTGGAATATGAGACTAATGCATGGATCTATCGCTATTATTCTGAAGGGGCAGAGGGTATATACGATGGATATTTCCCACAGGCCGGACTACACTTTATGGCAGGAGTTCGCTTAAGATTCTGAAAAACTTCTATGATCGCACACATTTTTTGACTATTTTTCAGGCGAAAACCATGGAATTTTGAAATATTGGGATGGCCAGCCTGAAAATTAGTATTTGTTTCTGGTATCTGGACCCTTTGGCAGTGAATGATGTTGTAAAGACCCTCGGGGAGGGTAAGATTGATGCTACATACTTTCAGTGCACAGAGCGTTTGGAATTAAATACCAGACTGAGAGAGAATCCACCTGATCTTATCATTGCCGATTTTGATATATCGGTTAAGCTGCGTGAGATTGTAGAAAAGGAGTTGGAGGCATACTATGCCGAAGTTCCTATGATCTTTCTGGTAGGTGATGTGACAGAGCTTCACGATCATGCCGTACTGAAAACCGGATTGTGGGATTTCGTATGTAAGGATCAGCTGTTCAAGCTGGTTCCTTCAGTCTATTCATCCCAGAGCTACAGTAAATTATTTAAGCATGCCAGAGAGGCTGAAAGGGCTCTTTCCGAGTCGAAAGATCGTTATCTGTCCATTTTCAATTCAGTGGATGACGCAATTATTCTTTTTGATTTTGAAAGCCGCAGGATAGCCGAATGCAATCCACGCCTCCTGGAACTTTTCGAGATTGGAGAAGAAGATATTAAGCACCTTAAACTGGAAGATTTCAATGCTGAGGATGAGGGATTTACCGTGGAACGGGCAAGGAAGAAAATCCCCCTTCTTGAGGAAGGAGAACCGGTCTCTTTTGAATGGAAAAATATCTCCAGGAGTGGCCGAAGATTCTGGACCCTGAACACGATATCCAGGGTTTCTTTCGACGGAACACCATATATACTACTGGTTACCAGGGATATAGATGACAGTAAGCAAATGGAGAAATCACTTCGGGAATCGCAGGAGCACTTCAGGGCGCTGGCTGAAAATTCTCCCGATGTGATCATGCGCTTTGACCGCGATCACAAACACGTTTACGTGAATGAGGCTGTGGAATCCCAGACAGGGATTAAGGTTGATGATTTTCTGGGTAAAAGTCACCAGGAAATGGGTGTCTTTCCAGTGGAACTGGTAAAACTATGGGAAAATGGACTGGAGAAAGTTTTCCGGTCGGGGAAGTCGGAAACCATTGTTTTCGAGCTTCCTCATGGAGAAGAAATTACTACACTTGAATGGAGGCTCTACCCCGAGGAGAACCAACAGGGCTCTGTGGGATCGGTAATTGGTGTGGCCCGTGATATTAGCGATACCCGGGTGTCGGAAAATGCTCTGAGAAAAAGTGAAGAGCGCCTGAACCTGGCCCTTCAGGCAACCAGCCTGGGTCTTTGGGACTGGAATTTGGTAAACAACCAGGTTTATTTTTCACCCATCTGGTTCTCCATGTTGGGCTACGGGCCCGATGAGCTTCCCCAGTTGCTTGATACCTGGACCTCCCTGCAGCATCCCGAGGATGCAAAACGTTCCATGAAAGAGGTCATGAATGTGATTAAGAACCGGGAAGACTCCTTCGAGATCGAGTTTCGAATGAAACATAAGAATGGCTCTTATGTGTGGATCAGGGGAATGGGCATGGCAGTTGGTTTTGATGGGGATGGCAATACAATCCGTCTGACGGGCATCCATGAAGATATTTCTGAGAGGAAGAGGGATGAACAGGTGAGGCAGGTACTTTTTGATATCTCCAATGCCGTTGGTACCACGCAAAGCCTGGATGAATTGTATGGGAAAATCAGGGAGTCCCTGGGCAGGGTGGTGGATACCACAAACTGTTTCCTTGCACTCTACAATGAGGTGTCCGACACACTTTCACTTCCCTTTATGGAGGATGAAAAGGACTCCTTTACCGAGTTTCCGGCCAGGAAAACACTAACCAGCTTTGTGATCAGGACCGGCGTGGCTCAGCTGGTGGATAATGAAAGAGAATTAGAGCTGACCCGCCAGGAGGAAATTGAACCCGTGGGTGCTCCCTGTGTGAGTTGGCTCGGTGTTCCACTGAAGCATGGTGGAGAGACCATCGGTGTGTTTGCAGTACAATCCTATTCAGAGGAGGTAGTCTATACACAATCGGATGCTGCCCTGCTTGAGTTTGCCAGTGACCAGATTGCCATGGCCATTGATCGCCGGAGGCACCAGGATAATTTAAGAATTACCCAGGAGAAGCAGAGAAGGGTTTTTGAATCCTCCCCCGATCCCATGATTGTTGTTGATCCGGCGGCCATGATTCTCGACTTTAACTCTGCCTTCCTGGAGGTTTTCAATGTTGAACCCGAAGTGGTCTATGGGCAGAAAATTTTCCGCTTCATTCACCCCGAGGACTGGAGGCGTTCCATACAGGACTTTAACCGGACATGGGAAGCCGGCTACCTGAAAAATCTTGAATACCAGATCGTAAGACCCGACGGGGTGAATTTTGATGGTGAAGCTTCCAGCGGTGCCATTTACAATACAAACGGTAAGCCCGAGTCCATGGTGCTGATCCTTAAGAATATTACTGAGCGAAAGGATGCTGAGCGCAGGCTGCTGGAAGCAAAATACCAGGCCGAGGAGTCTGACCGCCTGAAAACAGCCTTCCTCTCCAATATGTCGCATGAGATCAGAACCCCTATGAATGCAATTGTCGGGTTCTCGGACTTGCTTTCGGATGAGGATCTCACACAGGATGATAAGAAAGATTTCATTGCCCAGATTAACCAGGGGGCCGACGACCTTATGAGGCTTATCGATGATATTATCGATATAGCAAAAATTGAGGCTGGGCAGGTAAATGTTCATATTGCTGAGTGCTTTATCAAAGATCTTTTTAAGGAGCTGCACCTGATGTTCCAAGAAAACATCAATCGATCGGGGAAGGATGATGTTAAGCTGGTTCTGAAATGGGATTGGCCCATGACCGACCTGGCCATCTATACCGATCCCTTCAGGCTTAAGCAGATTCTGGTGAACATGCTTGGCAATGCGGTGAAATTTACCGAAGAGGGTGAAATTGTACTGGGAATTGAGGATCATCCCGAGGGGATCCGCTTCTATGTGAAGGATTCCGGGATTGGAATCAGGGAAGAAAAGCAAAAGGTGATCTTCGACCGTTTTATGCAGGGCCATGAAACGAAGACAAAACTATATGGAGGTACAGGACTGGGTCTGGCTATTTCAAAGAACCTGACTGAAATCCTGGGTGGAGAAATCGGCCTTGAATCGGTTTCAGGAGAAGGCTCCACCTTCTGGTTCATCCTGCCAAGGAATGAAGTTCCCCTGAAATATGAGGCTGCCCTCAGGGCACCTGTTTCTGATCTTAATTCATGGTCGGGGAAGCAAATACTCATAGCAGAGGATGATCACTCCAATTACTATTTTCTTTTTGAGGCCCTGAAGGATACCGGTGTGGAAATACACTGGGCCAGGGACGGGGAGGAAACATTGGCAATGTTCAGGGAACTTACCGATCTGGACCTGGTACTGATGGATATCAATATGCCCCATCTCAACGGTTACGAGTGTGCAAAGATCATCAAGCAGGAGCGACCCGATCTTCCCGTGGTGGCCCAAACCGCCTACGCCATGTCGGGTGAAAGGGAGATAAGCAGGGATGCGGGCTGTGATGATTACCTCAGCAAGCCCATTAAGGTTAAGGACCTCCTGGAGACCATCAGCCGTCTGATATAGTACTTAGGGGATAGTACTCAGTACTTAGGGGATGGTCTTAGTGCTCAGTACTTACTGAGTACTGAGAACTGTTTACTGAGAACTGTTTACTGAGAACTGTTTACTGTTCGCTGTCTTCCTGGTCGAGGATTTTGTTGATTTGCTCTTCGGTGGCGTGGAGCCGGTCGCGACAGATTTTCAGAAGGAGGCTAACCCTGTTAACCTTTTCGGCCAGTTCGTCCACTCCCAGATCGCCCTCTTCGATTTTTTCCAGGATCTCCTCGATTTCGGCCACTGCGGCGTCGTACTTAATCGTCTCTTTTGTCATTGCTTGATATGGTTTTTTCCACTGTACTTACAATTGTTCCGTCCTTCAACCTGGTTTCCAATAACTCACCTTTTTTGACTGACGCGATCCCTGTGATTGCTTTTCCCTGGAGAAGGGTCATGGAGTAGCCCCTTTTAAATATGTTGACAGGGTCGACCAGCTCTTTT
>JAOZLK010000308.1 GCA_029934875.1 Bacteroidales bacterium
TCAATTTCAACATTGGCCATCTCCTCATTTATCCGGGCTATTTCAACAGATCTTCTCCTTACTCCGGCGGTGTATATGCCATAGGATAGCCTCAGGTTTCCATAAGGAGAGAGGTTTCCATCGTTGATCTGACCTGATGGTGAGGTCCACGACTCTCCCATGTCTATTCCGGCACCAAGTGAAAGCGTTGGCGAGTAATCGGCTCTTCTTAATGAGGTTTCATTTTCCAGTAAAAGGAGATTGGTGTACTGGTTTTTCAGGATCTGGTTGCTGGCTTTCATTTTGGAAAGCAGGTCGGCCAGAATGTACTGGGTGGTTTCGGCTTCAAAGGTTTCGCTGAAGGTCCAGGTTATGGTTGGCTCTTCTCCCAGCAGAAAGTTAAAGTTACGAACACTGTTCCTCACAACCACTTCCTGGTTCATATAGTTGGCCTTATCGGTGAGATAAACATTCTGAGCCTGTAAAACATTATAGGTAACCGATCCTCCAAGTGATTTTCGGTCAAGCTCATACTTGTAGCGATCATCAGAAAGCTGCATTACGGTTTGCAATACTTTTAGCTGCTCCTGCTGTAAAAGCACGGTATAGTAGCCCAGGATCACATCCTCGATGGTGCTTTCGATCACCACTCCCAGCCTGCCTTCGGAGAGGTTTTCCAGGTTTTCCAGTTTTGTTTTTGTAATGTTTACCCTGAATCCATCGAAAAGCACCCAGTTGAGCCCGACACCAGCCGAAAAGCGACCCGAGTAGGTATCATTGTTCAGATTATAACTGTTGTTCTGAGATGCATCAAATCCAATGGTCGGGTAACGTCCGGCTGTTCCCGGGTTGTTATTGATGGCTGCAATTTCGTTGCCAGCCCGAGAGATGATCAGTCCGTAATTGTTCTGCAAGGCTCTTTCCAGTGCACCGGAAAGTGTGAGTACTTCCTGGGCATTTACCTGCTGGAAGATCAGGATTCCCGTGAGTATTGCCAGGATTCTATTTATTATGCTCATCTTCTTCTTTTGTAATTTCAAATGCATCTATTCCAGCCCACCGGCCCCTGTTTCCTTCAAACCTCTGCTTTCTTTTGTCTTGAATAATGGCAGTTTCCACCTCTTCGGCTGTTGGTTTCACTCCTGTCCAGAGATAGCGGGTATAGACTCTGAAATCGTTGAGCAGCATAATCAGCACGGGGAAAAACAGCAGGATGAAGATGGTTCCAATGGCCACCCCGTAAGCCAGGCTGATGGCCATGGGTATCAGGAACTGGGCCTGGACACTCTTCTCAAAGAGCATGGGGAAGAGGCCTACGGAGGTGGTGATGGAAGTAAGGATAATGGGCCTCAGCCTCACTCTTCCTGCCTCTTTAACCGCTTCGGAAGCCGTTTTTCCTGCAAGAAGCAGCCCGTCGTATTTTGCAAAGTAGACAATTGCATCGTTAATGATGACCCCCGTCAGGGCCACTGCCCCCCAAAGGCTCATCATGGATAGGGGTTGTCCGTGCAGGCCATGTCCCCATGCAACCCCGAGCAGGGAGATGGGGATCATCAGGATAATAATTAGGGCCTTGGGAACACTTTTAAAATGGAGCACCAGGATCATGAACATGATAACAAAGGCAAACATGTAATACTTTTTTGCCTTACCCATGGCTTCATTGGAGTATTTTTGTTGTCCCTGGTAAACATATCGTATCCCTGCGAATTGGGCCTCCAGCTCAGGCATAATCTCGTGTTCGACCTGTTGGATAATTTCCGGAACCGAGGCCAGGGGATCGATTGTTTCGGCCTCCACCCTGATCTCCCGCGATCCGTTGAAACGGTTGATGGCCACAGGACCGCGTTCCATATGGTAGTTGGCCAGTTCGGAAAGGGGATATTCACCTGAGGCTGTCTTGATCTTCATGTTCTCCAATTGACCAAGCGTAACCCGGTCTGATTTGGGATAACGAACCCAAACCCGCAATTCATCCCGTCCCACCTGCAGCCTTTGAGCCTGAGCTCCATAGAAACCCTGCCTGACCTGGCGGGCAATGGTGACTTCATCAAGACCCAGGAAATAGGCCCTTGGTTTAAGATCCAGCCTGATCTCCTGCTTTCCCAGGGCTATATTTTCATTTACATCTTTCAGTTGAGGCATCTCACTCAGCCTGGCGAGCATGAAATCTTTGGCCTCTTCAAGCTCATCCAGATTTTTGGACATGAGGCCAATGGAAATCGGGGATCCCCAACGGTTTCTGCCTGCCACGGTGAATTTTCTAGCTTCAGGAACTTTCCCGATCTTCTGGTTTACCCTGGTAGAGATATCCCGGCCCGAGAGTGCATAACCCTCCAGGTCCACCGGGTAAACATTAATGCTTCCGGCATGTGCTCCCCTTTCCTGTCCGTCGAAGGCAGATCCGAGCCTTTTACTGGTTCTTTCGATGATGTTATGATCCAGGCCGAGTTCATCACCAATTTCATCGTTAACTTCCCAGATTGCCTTTTCAAACTCCTCCAGGAAATCAAGGGTTTGTTTCTCCCCGTCACCCGGAGTAAAGGCTACGTTCAGGGTGAAACTGTCAAAGTCCACCATGGGAAAAAAGGTAGTCCTGATGTGTCCACCCATGAAAAGTCCGGCTGTGATCAGGACCAGGGCGATGGGGAAACTCAGTGCGATATAACGCCATTTGACCACCCAGTTGAGGAAGTGAGTATAAATATTGTTCCTGAGCCAGTTAATGAATCTTTCAAAGTATTTCTTAATTCCCTTATTCTTTGCCTCGAGACTTTTGCGGTTTAGCACCTTGTCACTTGCCAGGTGAGCCGGTAGCACCAGGAAGGCTTCGAAGAGGGAGAAAAAGAGGGCCGCAATGACCACAATAGCCACATGAAACATCATCTCCATTCGGGTTCCGGTGAGAAAGAGAAGGGGTGAAAAGGCTACAATGGTGGTAGCAACTGAAGTCATCACTGCAGGCATTACCTCCATGGTGCCGTCCACAGCTGCATGCATGGGGCTTTTTCCCTTTTCAAAATGGAGGTAGATATTTTCCGCAATGACGATTCCATCGTCGACCAGGATTCCGATGACCAGGATCATGCCGAAGAGCGATTGCAGGTTGATGGTGACCCCTAAAAAATGGGCCGCGACGAACATGGCCAGGAAGCTGAAGGGTATACCCCAGGAAACCCACAGGGAGAGTTTGAAACTCAAAAACATGGATAGCGCGATAATGACCAGCACAAGGCCCAGCAAACCATTCCGGGTGAGCAAATCGAGCCTGCTTTGAAGAATGTCCAGGAAGGCCCGGGAGATAATGATCTCCACACCCTGGTTCCGTTTATTGAAATCCTCAATATAGGAACGGGCATATTCCGTAATCTCATCCAGGTCCTCTTCAGGTAATTTTTCGATACTGATGCCAACCGAGGGTTTCCCGTTTGTCCATCGTTTGTTGGGAGAATCTGCAAATTTTATTTTCACATCAGCCACATCCCTGATGTAGATAAATCCACCATTCCTTTCGCCTCTTAAAACGATGTTTCCGATTTTATTAGGATCGGCACTTCTTGAACGCAGCCGGATAAGATACTCTTCTTTCTCTGATTTGATCTCACCACCCGACACGTCCTGGTTGTTGTTCTGGATGGCCCTGACAATCTGGTCGAAGGTGATATTGAAGCGAAGCAATTCCTGCTCCTTGATCTCAACAGAAATCTCAGGCTGTGCATATCCCGAAATACTGATCTGGCTCATCACACCCGAGTTCAGGAAATCTTCTTCCACCCGCTGGGCGTACTCCTTTAAGGCCATCAGGCCAATTTCATAATCATCCATGGGAACGAGCTCCAAACGCATGGCTCCTGCCATGGAACGGCGTTTGGAAACAATGGGCCTTTCAGCAGCAGAAGGCAGGGAGGAGATTCCATCCACGGCATTCTTTACCTCCTGCAGAATTTCGTTAATGGGATATTCGCCGGTGGTTTCTATGGAGACCCTGCAGCTGTTTTCGCTTGATGTTGAGGTGATCTCTTTTATTCCGATTAATCCCCTTACAGCCTCTTCAATCCGTGTAGTGACTCCCTCCTCCATCTCCACCGGTGATGCACCGGGGTAAAATACGGAAACGGCCAGATAGCGGCTTTCTGTTTCAGGGAAGAAGGATTTTTTCAGCGAGAACATGCTCACCCCGCCAGCAAGGATCACCACTGCGATAAGCAGGTTGGCATAAACCGGATACTCAACAAATTTCTCGATTATTTTCCTCATGATCAGCTCCTGGATTTCCTTTTATCACCCGCCTCTTTTTTGTCGGATCCTTCCGGTTGTTTCTCTCCCGGTTTTCCCTGGGGTTTAGAGCCGGGACTTCCGCTATCAATCTGGACCATGGTTCCTTCCGATACATTGATTAATTGTTGAACCACCACAGAATCGCCTTCTGTAAGGCCGTTGAAAATGAGGGTACGTTCGTTTTCTTTAATCACCTTGATCTCCCGCTTGGCCAGCCGGCCATTTTTGATGACAAAGACCTCATTGGAGTTGAAGACAGAATTTCTGGGAATCTCCATGACACCAACGATGGGTCGTAAGGGGAAGGAGGCCTTCAGGTATTCTCCCGCAAGAAGGGGCTTTCTTCGGTCGAATGGAATCTGAACGAATATCTCTTGTGATTGAGTGCCCTCATCCACATAGGGGCTGATTCGGATTACTTTTCCTTTCCAACTCAGGTCTCTATTTTCGGAATGGACCAGAACCGGGTCGCCAATCCTGATCCATGCTGCATCCACACGCTTCAGGGGAACCTCCAGTTCCATTTCGTCGGTACGGATGGCGCGCGCCACTCTTCCGCCTGTATTGGTGTAGGCACCTGTCTCCAGGTACACTTCCTTATAGGTTCCGTTAAAGGGTGCCCTGATGGTCCTTCGCTTCAATTGTAATTCGTCGCGTTGTATGCTGTAATACTCGCTGATCACATTTCGGCTTGCCAGGAATATTTTCAACTGGGCATCTGTTATTTCTGGAAGGGGGGGCAGCGGCTTGTCGACCGAAATGGAATTAAAAAAGTCCCTGAATCCATCAACCCTTTCAGGGAAATCGATCTTCATATCAGGAAGAATGGTAGCCAGGGTGTTTTGATACTGGCTCTTTTGGGCCTTCAGCGAAAGAATGGCCTCGTCGGGGTAGACTACGAAAAGCACATCTCCTTTTGAGAAGGAGGCACCTTTTTTCAAGGCCACCTTTCCCGACTCGATGCTCCCCGATGCTTCAGCAATGATATCCACTTCTGCCACAGAAGCAAGACGGCCGCTCTCTGAAACTTTCGATTGTATATTGGTGTACCTGACTGCTTCGAATTTTACAAACCTGCGGGCTTCAACCGATCGGCGAACCGGAGGTGCTTCCTTTTGGGCTTCTAAAAACCTCATTAATCCCCAGGCCAGTCCAAGGATGAAAATCACACTGACTACTATGACAATTCTTCTATCTATTTTTCTCATTTTCTGATCTTAAGGCCAAATAATTCGCAAAGATAAATATTTAGACAATTGAAAAGCTTAAAAGTTTAATCAATCCCCAATGATCTGTATCTTTGGATATGTGCATACGCCTGGCCACCATAGAGGACTTAACTGCAATAAATGCCATTTATAACCAGGCAGTAAGGCAAAGGTTCTGTACAGCCCACCTTGTCCCGGTGGATCTGGAGTACAGGCGTGCCTGGTTTTCCGATCATCCCCCGGAGCGTTATCCTGTATATGTTTACCAAGAGGATAATGGCATTGTGGGGTGGGTTTCCCTGGGTGCTTATCGCGCTGACAGGGAGGCGCTTGCTCATGTGGGTGAGCTAAGTTATTTTGTGGATCAGGAATC
>JAOZLK010000309.1 GCA_029934875.1 Bacteroidales bacterium
AGGTGGCCTTAAGTGATGCACAGGATTTTTCAAGGCTTCCCGTTTCGCCGGTAAGGGATGAAAAAGGAAATTGGAAATTAGTGCAGATCGTGCTTCCGGGAAGAACTTTGCATGCAAGGTTATGGAAGGTCCTCGTGGGAAGGATTACACTTTACCTGCTTGATACCGACTATGAGGCCAATGAAGATGGTGACAGGGCCATTACCCACACGCTTTATGGAGGTGACAACGAGATGCGCTTAAAACAGGAGATCCTGCTGGGAATTGGTGGAATCAGGGCCCTTCGAAGTGTTGGCCTTGATACCGACCTTTTTCATTGCAATGAGGGGCATGCAGCCTTTATCAGTCTGGAAAGGCTGAGGGAATACATTCAGGAAGAGAACATGACCTTCCCTGAAGCGGTGGAAGTGGTACGTGCCTCCAGCCTGTTCACCACACATACACCGGTTCCGGCAGGCCATGATTCCTTTGAAGAGAATCTCTTGCGCGCCTATGTGGCCCATTACCCGGAAAGGTTGAGGATCACCTGGACCCAGTTCATGAACCTTGGCAGGTTCCATCCAAGCCATACCCATGAGAAGTTTTCCATGAGTGTGCTGGCAGTAAAGCTTTCCCAGGAGGTGAATGGTGTAAGCAAATTGCATGGTGAGGTTTCCCGGGAAATGTTTACGGGACTCTGGCCCGGGTATCTTTCAGATGAATTGCATATGGGTTATGTAACCAATGGGGTTCACCTTCCCACCTGGCTGGGGCCGGAATGGAAACAGCTTTATGAACAAACCTTTGGTTCCGATTTTTTTACCAGGCAGGAAGACCGGGAGATGTGGGACAAAATTAAGCTGGTGTCGGACCGGAAGATATGGGACCTTAAGTCGGATGAGAGGGAGCGTCTGATCCGGTATATTAAAGAGAGGCTGGATGTGGTATCCACCACAATGATGGATAATCCGGGACGGATGCTGGAAGTATCAGCTGCCCTGGATAAGGATGCGCTTACCATTGGATTTGCAAGGCGTTTTGCTACCTATAAGCGCGCACACCTCTTGTTTGCAGATCTTGACAGGCTGGCCAGGATTGTGAATAATCCCGAAAAGCCTGTGCAGTTTATTTTTGCCGGGAAAGCCCATCCCAGGGATATACCCGGACAGGATTTGATTAAGAAGATTGTGGAGATCTCAAAACGACCCGAATTCACAGGGAAGATCGTCTTTCTGCAAAACTATGACATCCTACTTGCCAAGCGGCTTGTACGGGGTGTGGATATTTGGCTGAATACACCCACAAGGCCCCTGGAGGCCTCGGGAACCAGTGGAGAGAAAGCGGTCATGAACGGAACCATGCATTTCAGTGTACTGGATGGATGGTGGGCTGAAGGATATCGTCCCGATTCTGGCTGGGCACTTCCAATCGAACGCTCTTTTACAAATCAGAATCTTCAGGATGAGCTGGATGCAGAGCGAATCTATACCCTGCTGGAAAATGACATCACGGAAAAGTTCTATGCAAGGAACCAGGATGATGTACCAGAAGACTGGGTCGGAATGGTTCGTTCAAATATAGCCCATGTGGCCCCCGAATTTACCATGAACAGGATGATCAGGGATTACCTGGACAGGTTCTACATGAAGCTGTACCAGCGTACTCTTAAATTAAGGGAAAATGAATACCATTTACCCAAGGAGCTGGCTCACTGGAAACACAACATACTGGAGCGCTGGAAGAACATCAAGGTCCTGGAGTATGATCTTCCGGATATTGCCCGCGAAGAGTTCATGGTGGGCAGGGTTTACACAGGGAAGGTGACTCTGGACCTGGATGGCTTGTCGGCTGATGAAATCGGTGTTGAAATGGTGCATGCCAAGGGAGCGAATGAGAATGGTGAAGCCAAATTCAGGGGAACACAGGAGTTTGAGTGCACCAGGGTTGAAGGGAACATTGCCGAATACACTTTTGAGCAGGAAGTGAACGAAACAGGGGTGTTTGACATTGGCTTCAGAATATATCCCAGGCATGTGGATCTGCCGCACAGGATGGATTTTCCGCTTGTAAGATGGATTTGAGTCAAGGATAATTCAGAAGATTCCAGGGCAGGGGCTACCTGACCCTCGGAGTTTCCTTACGTTGAAGAATGATCCCTGTTCTGGAGGGCAGGTAGAGCTTCAGGTTTTGTTTTAAGCCGAAAGAATGCTCCACCTGGGTCCGGTGAAGCATGCCTGTGTCAAAACGATTAAAACCACCAAACTCTGGCTGGTCTGAACACAATAGGGTCTTGTATTTACCTGCATGAACGGCAAGTCCATAGTCGGTATAGGAAGAGGAGGGATGAAAGTTGAACACGAATAGTAGTCCGGCCCGCTCAAAAGCAATAACCAGGTCCCCCTGGTCGGTTTTTACATGATTGGCCATGTGACTGTAAATCCCGTATTTAGCCAGGACTTTCAGCATGGCGCATTCAAAATCAAAAAGGTAGTGATACTTTAATTCCGGATTTTCGATCAGACTCCACTGCCTCCTGGCATACTGGTAGGACCAGTTGTTTCCTTCCCTGGGGAAATCGATCCACTCGGGGTTACCAAACTCATTTCCCATGAAAGTGAGGTAGCCATTGCCGGCTGTTGAGGCAGTGATCAGCCTGATCATTTTGTGGAGTGCAATGCCCCTGTCCACGACGAGGCTCTCAGAAGCTTTGTCCATGTGCCAGTACATCTCCTGGTCGATCAGCCTGAAAATGATCGTTTTATCTCCAACCAGGGCCTGGTCATGCGATTCAGCGTAGCCTATGGTTTTTTCATCAGCTCTTTTTGAGGTGAGCTCTTGAAAAATCTCTTCCATATTCCACTGCTCGTCTACCTTTTCCTTAATGGATTTAATCCAGTAATCGGGGGTGCCCATGGCAAGCCTGTAGTTAAATCCTATGCCTCCCTCATGCACAGGAACCGCAAGTCCGGGATAGCCGCTCATATCTTCAGCGATTGAGAGGGCTCCGGGCCTGATCTCCTGCATCATTTTGTTGGCCAGGGAGAGGTAAATAATGGCATCTTCATCCTGACCACCATCAAAATATTGGTCGTAAGAGGTAAAATCTTTCTCCAGGCCATGATCATAGTAAAGCATGCTGGTAACCCCGTCGAAACGGAAACCATCAAAGCTGTATTCGGTGAGCCAATAATTTACATTTGAGAGCAGGTAATGAGTAACTTCGTTTTTTCCATAGTCAAAGCAGAGAGAATCCCAGGCTACATGTTCCCTTCGGTGGTTGCCATGAAAAAACTGTGCTGGATCACCATCCAATCGACCCAGGCCCTCATTCTCATTTTTAACCGCATGGGAATGAACGATATCCATGATGACTGCAATTCCATGTCCGTGTGCCTCGTCGATGAGTTCCTTCAGCTCTTCCGGAGTGCCAAACCTGGAGCTGGCTGCAAAGAAATTTGATACGTGGTAGCCAAAAGAGCCGTAATAGGGGTGTTCCTGAATGGCCATCAGTTGCAGGGTGTTGTATCCGCTGCGAACTACATGAGGAAGGACCTTTTCCCTGAATTCGGCATATGTGCCAACTTTATACTCTTCCGTAGCCATTCCGATATGTGCCTCGTAGATTAATGGCTGCACATTTTCCAGGGCCGGAAGAGGGTGTTTCCACTGGTAAGGCTGATCAGGCATCCAGCACTGGGCATCAAAGGCCTTCGTCTCGGGGTCCTGCACCACCCTGGTACTCCAGGCGGGGATACGTTCTCCCTCTCCTCCCATCCATTGGACCAGCAGTTTGAATCGGTCCCCGTGGGCAATGGATCCCGTATTAAGGAAAATTTCCCAGTTGCCATGTTCCAGAGATTTAAACCTGTAGTTTTCGCTGGCCTGCCACTTATTAAAATCACCCAGCAGATAGATTGCACTTGCATTGGGTGCCCATTCCCTCATGATTAAGCCCCCATTATGCCTGTGTATTCCAAACCAGAGATGCCCGCTGGCAAAGGATTGCAGGCTTCCTTCCCCGGCAAGCTCCTGTTCCCTTTTTACACATTTTTCCATGCGGTTTAAAATGCTTGCCCGATAGGGCTCCAGCCAGGGGTCGTTTCTGATCAATCCGGGTTCTTTCATAATAGCTCCCTAAATTTATTAAATTTGATGATGTAATCATCCTATCCCTCCTCAATCTGTGATATTTTATGAAAGTATGGACTATAAATGAACCTGTCGCTATTTCAAAACCCGTGGCCACCATTGGAATATTTGATGGCGTTCATACGGGGCACAGGTTTATCCTGGAGAGCTTGAAGGAGAAGGCTGCGATGCATGGTGGAGAGTCGGTGGTGGTAACCCTCTGGCCGCACCCCAGAATCGTACTCAATAAGGATCTGCAGGAATTTAAGCTGCTGCACACCCTGGAAGAAAAGATCAGGCAGCTGGATTATAGTGGCATCGACCACCTGGTGGTTATTCCCTTTGACAAGGAGATTTCCTCCCTGACTGCCTGTGAGTTTACCAAGCAGTACCTGGTGGACAGATTGGGTGTGGAAGTTTTGCTTGTAGGTTATGATAACCGCTTTGGCAGAGATCGGAAGGGCGATCCGGATGGCCTTGTCATGTGCGCCGACAAGAATAATTTCAGGATTGAAAAAATCAATGAATTCAACCAGGGAGATGGAAAGGTGAGTTCAACCACCATCAGGGACACGATTGTGCTGGGACAGATGGATAAGGCCGAAAAGATGCTGGGCTATCCCTATTACCTCACCGGCCATGTAGTGGAAGGCAATCATATTGGAAGAGAGATGGGTTTCCCCACCGCAAATATCCACCCTTTTGATCCAAACAAGCAAATTCCCCTGAATGGTGTTTATGCGATCAGGGCAGAGCTCAGGGGTGGTTTTTTTGGAGGTATGCTTAATATTGGTTTCAAACCTACCATCGATAGCGCATCAGCAGTTAAGACCATTGAGGCACACCTGTTTGATGTAGGAGGTGATTTTTACGGTGAAAAGATCGTAGTTCATTTCATAAAAAGAGTCAGGGATGAAATGAAATTTGCAGGATTAACCGAGCTAAAACATCAACTTACCAGGGATAGAATCGTAGTTCAAAAACTCCTGTTATGAAATTCAAAAAGAGATTGTTAGCACTAAGTTTATTTTGCTTTTGGGGCATGCTTTCCGCCCAGGATTCCATCCCCTTTTCTTCCCCGGAACAAAACGTCATTGCAGAACGGTGGTCCAGGCTTCAGCCCTTTGCTGACGTGGTATTGAACAATGGTGATACCCTTAAGGGCCAGCCTCTTAATTTCGATAGGGATACCCTGGCAATCTACCCCTCCACCAGGCTACCCTATGGAATGGCCGGGATCAGATTTATCCCTCTTTCCGATATTGACCGGGTTGTGCTCAACAGGGGCGGTCGCTCCGCAATGGCTCTAACTACCGGGATTACAGTTGGGATCGTTGTTGGTATTGCAGCAGGATTTGCCATCTCAGGTCCCGGAGCAGCATTGATTCTTGGCAATGTTGGCGGTGGTGGGCTGGGACTGATAGCCAAAAATATACACGAAACTCAGACCTTTGCCGAGCTTGATTTAAAGTCCTACAACCTTGACTATAATGAGGAGCTGGTAAAGCTTCAAAAGTGGTCAGTATTTGAAGATTCTCTTCTTCTGACCAATAATATGCTGGAGCTGCCCCATCAATCCAAAGCGATTCGGCGTGTATTCCATCCAAAGCATTTCAGGATATCTTTCGCCCTGAACAGAGGTTTTAATTCAGGACTTGATGAGGATATGCTCAATGTGATCCAGTCTGCCGGTCTGCCTCTGCCACAAGATTCCTGG